>CANMGM010000236.1 GCA_947497195.1 Bacteroidota bacterium | reverse complement strand
TACTTAAACAATCTGCTATTTGAGTTTAGCCCCCAAACCCAACAACACGCACGCCCACCGAAAAAGGAGTTAAGCCGGGACCTAAATCTTTCCGGAAAAATTCGGTAAGCGAATAATTCGCAAAAAGCAGGAAGTTCCCATATCCTACGCGCACCGATGCATTCACACGAAAAGGCAAGGTATTGAAGTCGTTCTTAAATCTGCTTTTTGATTCATCGCCATCAATTTCGACTTTACGTTTGTTATAGGATGCAAAACGCCATCCACCGGTAATTCCCGGTGCAATAAAAAGGCGTTTCCCTTTGCGATTCGCATTGCTTGCAATACACAGGTAAAGCGGCGCATTCAGATAGCCAATGGTAAATTTCGACTTCAGGTAATTAACTTCGCTTTCTTCCACAAGCGTTAGTGTATCATTTACGTTGTTCATGCGGATGTTTTTATCGAAGCGATAATTGTTAATCTCCGATCCCAATCCACTCACGAGGGTTAGATTTTCGCCAATCAGCCTGGCACGCACTTCGAATAAGTTGAAATTTACCACAATGGATTTTCCATAATTCAGCGAAAAATTCGAATTCACGCTGTCCATTGATGTTGTTCCATCGGCATTTAACCAGCCGTTTATGCCCAATTCGAAGCCCGACCAAAGATTGAGTTTCGGGTTTTTCACTTTTCCTTTTTTGCCGTCTTTAAATCCATCGTTAAAACCTTTCCGAAATTCATCGGCAATGTCTTTATCGCTGATGCGTAAATCTTTGTCGAGGATAATAATTTCGCGATTCCCAAGATAAATGCGCGTTGTATCGGAATCGTCCAATTTGTTGAGCTTTTTCATCGAACCGCTGCCGCTGATGCCCACATCAACATCTTTTGCATCGCCTGTATAATAAAGTGTCCCAACGCCACTTACATTGCCTTTGAGCGTTTCACTCACATTTACTTTTGCATCGCCCGTTCCCGAAATAGTTACATCGGCTTTGTTTGTTTTCAAACGCTGCGCATACAAATCGCCTGTGCCCGAAACAGATGCCTTCAATTCACTTGTGTAACCGGCCAATTTTACTTCCGATGCTCCAGAAACGTTGCAATCAACCGACCCGCAATTCAACAAAAGATTAATATCGCCTGTGCCCGAGCAAGAAACAACCAATGTATTGCCTTTTAGTGTATCGCTGCTGTAGAGTTCCGAAGCACCTTCGAGCAGTATTTCGGAAAGTTGCGTAACGCCTACATAAATTGCGTCGCCACTGCCTGAGATGCTCAGTTGATCGCCTTTTAATTCGTACGAAACATCCTTCATTTCATCATCCTTCATACTAATGTATGGCTGAGGAGTTTGTTTGAGATAAACGGTCGACGCTCCATTCACGCTGATGCGGGAAAAGGGGCTGAGGTCCTTTTTGATTAATTCGCCCTGTATTTGGGCAAATACGCCCGAACAGGCCAAAAAGAGTGATACAAAAGACACAATGGTTTTCATGGTAAAAGGATTTAAATGAAACAAGGTATTAATTCGAAGCGAGGCTTCGGGTGATGCTGAAGTTTCCGATTTTTAGGTAGGTATCGGGGCCTTGGTCGTTTTCTGGTTGATGCGAGAATTCAATACGGCCTTTGCTGATTTGCTCCAGACTCTGGTTGCCCGCAGAAGCAAGTACATCGAACCAGTCGGCAGAGGGCGATTTACTGCGGCCCGAAAATACATTCCGGATAAATCCTGCCAGCTTATTTGGTTTTTCGCCCGATTCGGCTTCGGCATATTGTTCTGAAGCACTAGCAGGAAGCGATTCGGTATCCATTTCGATCAGCGCCGTTACCGTAAGTATTGAAGAAAGTGAAGGTCGGTTTCGGGGACTGATTTTTTCGATTTCTGCCAACTGTAGGTCTGGTGCATTCTGTTCGACGAAGCTATTGGGAGCTGGTTCCAGGCCTTGCGATGGGCTTTCGGGTGTTGTGTTCTGTTTTGCACGCTGCATGATTTTCGGAGCCTGCATATTGTCGTTCTGCACCGGAACGGGATCCTTTACGGGTTGAATTTGATCTGCTTTTATAGCCTGTTGCTTCTCCGGGCTTCGACTGCTGAAATTATTCCAGACCCAACCGGCAAGCATGGCCACAACACACGCCGCCGCCGCGTAGCGTATCCAGAGCAGCTGAACACGTTTTTTGTAAAGTTTAGATTTGTGGGGAAAGAATACCGCTTCGGACTTCAATACCGTATGCTGTAAAGCTCGCCACTGCAATTGAAGATCTGCGCGCTTGGATGTGATTTCACTTAAATCGTTTTCGTGTCGCTCGCCTTCCAACACCGAAACGGCCAGCGTGTCGAATGCATTGAGTTCAAAATCTTCTTTTTTAAGGCGGGCAAATTTACCTTCTGAGTCTGATTTCGCATCCATTTCGGGAATTAAACTTTGCTCTGTTTCGGGCACCAATTCGGGATGCTGCTCCAACAAATTGCAGAGTGCATCCATTTCTTGTGTGCTGAGGTTGCCCTCTTGTGCCTGCAGCAAGTACCAGCCTATGTTTCCGATGTTTATTTGCCTACTCATGCCACACATTCTTTTGAAACCAGATAATTTTTCAGACTTACACGTGCTCTGAAAATGTACACCTTAACCTGACTGGCATTGAGTCCGGTAATGCTTCCTATTTCTTCGTAACTGTATCCTTCGTAGTCGCGCAACATCACCACCGAACGTTGAATTTCGGGCAGCCGCGCCAATGCTTCGTCGAGTATTCGTTTTAAATCAACTTCGGGCGCGTTGCAGGTGTCGCTTAGGCGATGTGCCGATTGTTCATCGAGCTTAATAATTCGGCTTTGCTTGCGAATACGCTCCAGCATAAACCGATAGGCGGTTGTAAATAAATATGATTTCGCTTTTTCGAACTGAATTTCTTCGGCCTTCAGCCAAACTTTTTCAAAGGCATCCTGCACTACATCCTGTGCCGCATCTTCGTCGCGCAGGTTCTTTACAATAAACCGATACACAGCATCGGCATGTAAATCTACACATTGATTGTATTGCGAAACCGTCACGTTTTTACGTTTAATTTATCCTAAGAGGCAAGGGTGTTTTGATTTGTTACACGCGATTTCATTTTTTTTCAATTTTCCATGCAATAGCCGATCGGTCGTCGCTTCCCGAAATAAACATGCCCGAATTTTCGTCCCAGAAACCAGAGTTTACAGAATTTACGTGTCCGTTCTCCTCTTTATCGATGCGCTGCAACACTTTAAAGTTATCGGCATCCCATATCTTGATGGTTTTATCGCGGCTTATGGTGATGAAATGCTTCCCATCGCCGGTAAACTGAATGCCATACAAGGCGAAATTGTGCGCGGGAATTTGCTCCATGAGTTTCCGATTGGGCCAATCCCACACCTGAAGATGCGCATTCTTTGTTCCGCTGAGCAAGTATTTTCCATTAGGCGAAAATGCGAGGGCATTCACAGCACCGGCTTGCGGATTGAGCGTTTCAACAGCATGATTTTCGTTCAGAATGTAAATGTGTCCGTCTGAACAAGCCAGCACTGCACATGCATTATCGGGGGCAAATTCTATCTTCCGAATTTTCTGCTCCGATAGTTTAAGTAGCGCTTTGTTTTCAAGCTTTTCAGCATCCCATATACTCAATACACCATCGGCTCCGGCTGCCCAGATTTCGCCGGAATGCGGAATCCATTTCAAATCAAAAACGCCTGTTTGGTGCGCCATCCAGTAATGAATTTCTTTCTTATCATTCAGGTCGACTACATGAATGCCTCCCTGATTGTTACCGATAAACAGCAAAGATTTATCACGAAGTGCAAGCAAGCTGTAAATAACCCCTGCCGAGCGTGCAATGATTCGCGGGTTTTCCAACTCTGAAAGATCCCATTCCACCACATTGGTATCACTGCCACCTGAAAGAAAAAAGCCATCCTGCATAGCAGGCGACACGCAATACACCGCTCCCTTATGGCCCGAAAAAGCCGCATGGCGAACAAGTTTTATTTCCATGCAACAAATGTAGGCAGCAAAAGATGATTCGGGCAATTTTTCATTTTATGGACAGCCGGGCTTGTCAATTTGGCAGCAAAAACGCAGAGGCACATCCTTTGAAAGT
>CANMGM010000235.1 GCA_947497195.1 Bacteroidota bacterium | reverse complement strand
GGAAAATCAACCTTGTTGAAAATATTATCACGTACTACGGCCCCAAGCTCCGGCTTAATTAAAATAAACGGACGAATGGCCAGTCTGCTCGAAGTGGGGACAGGCTTCCATCCCGATATGACAGGGAGGGAGAACATCTTCCTTAATGGCGCCGTTCTAGGAATGCGCAAGCATGAAATCAAAGCAAAACTGGATGAAATCGTTGAATTTGCTGGTGTTATGAAGTATCTCGACACACCGGTTAAGCGCTACTCCTCTGGCATGTATGTTCGGCTGGCCTTTGCTGTTGCTGCGCATCTAGAACCCGACATTCTGATTATCGATGAAGTGTTGGCTGTTGGCGATGCCGAATTCCAGGCAAAATGCATAGGAAAGATGAAGGATGTTTCAGGAGCAGGTCGAACGGTTTTATTCGTAAGCCACAATATGGGTGCTGTAAGTGATTTGTGTAGCAGGGCCATATTACTTCAGCACGGACGTGTGTTCCTAGATAGCAACACCGACGAAGTAATTAAAAAATACCTCGAACTCAATATGAAGGTCGACCTAAATAACCAGTCGGCTTTAAATGACCCCAAAATGCGCAGAGGTAGCGGAAAGATGCGGTTTACGGAGGCCAAGATTTATAATATCGAAGGCATGGAATGCTATGAATTCGATAAAGGTGAATCGATTACTGTGGCGATGAAATTCATCTACAATCCTGAAATAAAGGATGTATTCACCATGTTTGCATTAAAGTCGGGAAAAAGTCGGGAAGTGATAACATCTACAAATCGTAACGTTATTGATGTTTCTGCGCTCAAAGGTGGAGAAGAAATTGAGGTTCGGTACAATTTCCCTTCGCTTAATTTACGATCGGGCGTTTACGAAACATTCTATTTGTTGGGCAGAGATGATGCCGAAACGGTTTACGATGTGATTGACAATCTCCTGCCGCCAATTACAATGCGGATTCCACAAAATGAATCGGGTGTGATGATTCGCGGTTATTTTGACTTGGATTTTTCCTACACATCTGATTCACGTATTGCTCAAATAAGCTGAAATGTATGCAGAATAAAATTCAACTTATTGCAGAAATTGGTCAGGCGCATGAAGGCAGTTTGGGCATTGCCCATTCATATATTGATGCATTAGCAGAAACTGGCGTAGATGCCATTAAATTCCAAACCCATATAGCAGAAGCAGAGAGTAGTGCATACGAAGCATTTCGGGTAAAATTTAGCAAAGAAGACGCAACACGATTTGACTATTGGAAACGAATGGAATTTAGCCCCGAACAATGGAAGGGTCTTAAAGAACATTGCGAAGAAAAAGGTATGGAGTTTATGTCTTCGCCTTTTTCCATGGCAGCGGTAGAGTTACTGGATTCGATTGGAGTAAAGAGATTTAAAATCGGCTCCGGTGAAGTTAGCAATCATTTGATGCTGAATCGAATTGGCAAAACCGGGAAAGAAGTTATTTTGTCGTCTGGGCTAAGCTCGATAGCTGAAATTGAAGAAAGTATTCGGGTTTTTGAACCATATGGAACGAAGCTATCACTCTTGCAGTGCACAACTTCGTATCCAACAAGGCCCGAGGAGTGGGGCCTTAATTTAATTCCCGAATTAAAAAGCCGATTTGGATTGCCTACCGGTTTCAGCGATCATTCGGGCGATATTTACGCCGGCCTTGCTGCAGCGGCAGTTGGCGCAGAACTGCTCGAATTCCATGTGGTGTTTGATAAGCGGATGTTTGGTCCGGATGCAGGATCCTCATTAACTCTAACTCAAATCAAACAGCTGGTTGCCGGTGTTCGGGCCATTGAAACCGCTCTAGCCTATCCGCTTGTAAAAGAACCATCGGACGAAAAAAAGCCCTTAAAAACAATTTTCGAAAAGTCGCTTGCACTTAACCGCGAACTTGAAGCAGGTGCAGAGATAACAGTAGAAGTTTTAGAGGCTAAAAAACCAAAAGGATATGGCATAGACGCCAAAAACTATACATTTGTTCTTGGCAAAAAACTAAGGACACCTAAAAAGAAATGGGATTTTCTCAACTTTGAAGATTTAGATGAGTAAACGTAAAATATGTGTTGTAATTACAGCACGGCCCTCCTATAGCCGAATAAAAACCGCGTTGCATGCTATAAAGCATCACCCCGATTTGGAATTACAGTTGGTTGTTTCTGCATCTGCCCTGCTCGACCGCTATGGCTCGTCGGTTAACTACATCGAGGAAGACGGATTCACAATTGCCGCAAAGGTTTTTAATGTTCTTGAAGGTGAAAACCTCACAGTTGCGGCAAAGACAACTGGAATAGGAATCATCGAGTTATCAACCATTTTTTACAATATTCGACCTGATATTGTAGTAACCATTGCCGACCGCTTCGAAACCATGGCAACAGCCATAGCCGCAAGTTACATGAACATACCTTTGGCGCACGTACAAGGTGGCGAAGTAACAGGCAATATAGATGAAAAAGTAAGACATTCGATTACTAAGCTTGCCGACTATCATTTTGTAGCATCCGACGATGCTTTCGAGCGCGTTGTTAAAATGGGAGAGGATCCAAAATTTGTTTTCAATACCGGTTGTCCTTCGATGGATATAGCAAGTGAAGTGTTGCAAAACACTAAATTGAATTTTGATCCCGTAGAAAAATATAAAGGTGTTGGACTGCCGCAAGAGGCCTTCGAAAATGGTTACCTCGTGGTGATGCAGCATCCTGTTACAACCGAATTCAGTGAATCAAAACACCAAATTACCGAAACGCTTGACGCTATTCTTGAAATAAATATCCCGACATACTGGTTTTGGCCAAATGTGGATGCCGGTTCTGACGGGACGAGCACAGGAATACGCATTTACCGAGAACAAAATGAAAATATGCCTATCCGATTTTTTAAAAACATGAAATCGGACGATTTTTTGCGACTTCTATCAAATGCCAAATGCCTTATCGGCAACTCTAGTGTAGGAATAAGAGAATGCTGCTTTTTAGGAGTACCTGTCGTAAATATTGGTTCGCGTCAAAACCGAAGATTCCGTGGACCGAATGTGCGCGATACCGGTTACCGCAAGGACGAAATTGTTGATGCGGTTCGTGGTTGGATAAATTCTGAAAGACCGCAGCCCAATGACCATTATGGAAAGGGAAATGCAGGAGGACAGATAGCTCAACTTCTGAGTAGCCTTCCGCTCCAATTTCATAAAACTATTACGTATTAATTTCTTATTCGACAAATTACCGCCATTTTTAAATTAATTCTCCTGCCAGACGATGATAACCGACACACCTTCAGCAATTGAAAATCATCTCAAATTTTTACACGAGAGCATATTCAAAACGAAGACGAAATGGCCTCATTTTAATCGCTTGCTAGACGATATAGTCAAATTAGGCAAAGAAATAAGTCCAACGGAAACAGTTGCAATTTTTGAACGATCATATGTTTATGGTGGCGACAGTCTATTTGCCCCCCTCTTTGGTCGCTGCAATCTGGTATTGGTAGATTGTCAAACGCTTACTGCAGCAGAACGGGGCGGTTACCAGAAGCATTGGACAGAAGATGAACGTTGTGTGCATATCACGTCGCATTTCAAGGCTCCAATAACGGCAACAGGTCTTGATTCCGAATCAGTTGACTTATTAGTTGTCCCCAATGTAATTCATCATGAGCGAGACCAGGATGCAATGTTTACTGAATTTAACCGCGTAATGAAAAAGGGTGCACGGGGGTATATCTTCGAAGCACTGCTTCGTGAACTGCACCAAATTCCCGACGACTACCTTCGTTATACGCCTTGGGGCTTTGAGTATATGTTCGAAAAATCGGGCTTAAAACTTACGACATACGTTCCCGTTGGAGGGCCGTTCGAAGCCATTACCTACTGCTGGGAGCAGGCCTTGCAGTTCATTCCAGACGGAGAAAAGGAAGAACTTAAAACCTGGTTTTGGGAAAAACATTTTGCAGATTTACTGGAACTAGATAAAAAATATACCCAAAACCTTAAAAGAAAGCATACTACGTTTCCTTTAGGTTATGGTATTTACTTCGAGAAACCATGAAAATTGCCTTTATTCCGGCAAGGTCAGGAAGCAAGGGGGTACCCGATAAAAACATCTATC
>CANMGM010000234.1 GCA_947497195.1 Bacteroidota bacterium | reverse complement strand
TGCTAGCCCGCCGACTCCCGGGAATATTGCCTCCATTAAATACCGATGAAGCACTCGAGACCACCAAAATTCACTCTGTAGCTGGGAAACTCGGAAAAACCAATTCCATTTTAAGGCATCGGCCATTTAGAAGCCCCCATCATACAATTAGCGATATTGCATTAATCGGCGGAGGAAGCAACCCACAACCGGGCGAAATTTCGCTGGCGCACAATGGAGTTTTGTTTCTCGATGAGTTACCAGAATTTAAACGTACTGCACTCGAGGTGATGCGGCAACCGCTCGAAGAACGCAGCGTGACCATTTCGCGCGCACGATTTAGTGTGGCGTATCCGGCAAGTTTTATGCTGGTTGCGAGCATGAATCCTTGCCCGTGCGGATTCTATAACCATCCCGAACGCGATTGCGTTTGTCCGCCGGGAACTGTGCAACGTTATCTGAATAAAATTTCGGGGCCTTTGCTAGACCGTATCGATTTGCATGTGGAAGTTGTGCCTGTAAAATTTGATGAGTTAAGCACAAGTAGAGCCGGCGAATCGAGCGAAACAATCCGAAACAGGGTCATCGAAGCGCGGAAAATACAGGCAGAACGTTACAAAGGCTTCAGCGATATGCACTGCAATGCGCAGATGAGCAGCAGGATGCTGCGTAAATGGTGCGTACTGAATGAATCGTGTACCGCCTTGTTGAAAACAGCGATGGAAAGACTTTCACTTTCGGCACGTGCATACGACAGAATTCTAAAGGTTGCCCGAACCATAGCCGATCTGGATGGGAAAAAACAAATTGAAACCGAACATCTTGCAGAGGCAATTCAACTGCGTAGCCTTGATCGTAGTAATTGGGCGGGATAGTGTTGCTCTTTCTTGCGCCGATTCAACCTACACTTTGATAGCTTGTAAAATCATGTTTTCAACTTCCTCAGAATCCCATTTTTCGTCGATATTCGGAAGTGCCAGTATTTTTTGCATGATGGCCTCCTGCCTATCTCCTTTTTCGAGTGCTTCGGAATACTGAATGTGCGAGAATGTTACCATTGAATACAATGGAATCCACTTATCGGGATGCAAAGTGCTGAAACGGCCTTCAATTTTTTTCTGCAAAATGAACTTCGGGTCGGCAACACGATCACGCATTTCGATAAAGTTACGCAATGCCAGTTCGGCAATTGCATCACCATTGGGCTTGCGGCTTTTTTCGTACGAACGCATCAAATCTGACCAAGCCCCTTGGTGTGTATCGAGCAATTCAAAAAACACAGAACAATCTTCAAAGCCACAGTTCATTCCCTGTCCATAAAATGGAACAATGGCATGTGCTGAATCTCCGATGAGCATAACCTTGTCGCCCCAAGTCCATGGAAAGCATTTAACGATTACCATTGCCGAGGCCGGATTGGCAGCATATTCTTCTCGAAATTGCGGCATCAGATCGAGCACATCGGGGAAAGTTTCTCTGAAAAAATCCTCGGCTTTATCTATGGTATCGAGGCTTTCGAACGAAAGTTCTCCCTTTCGTGGAAAAAACAAGGTTAACGTAAACGAGCCATCGAGATTTGGCAATGCAATGAGCATGAAATCCTTGCGCGGCCAGATGTGCAAGGCGTTCTTTTCCAGGCGGTGCGTGCCATCGTCATTCGGAGGAATGCTTAATTCTTTGTATGCATAATCAATATAATACTGCGAATAATTGAACCAGGGCCGTTTCTCCATTTCGTTGCGCACTTCCGAATATGCTCCGTCAGCCCCCACCAAAAAATCGGGTGTAACAGCATGCGTACCCAACGGGCCATCGAACGTGGCAGTTCCTGTTTCGAGGTTTACAGCGGTGCAGCGTTCTTCGAAATGAATTTTTACGCCCGATGCCTCAGCAAGATCCATCAGTTTACAATTTAACCCTCCACGCGATACCGAATAAATGGCCTGTCCATCTTTTCCGTAATTCTGATACGACAAATTTCCCTGCACATCATGCATGACACGCCGATACATTGGGATTGAAATCTCGGCGATCTCTTTGTCGATTCCTACCCCGGCCAAACCTCTGAACCCGCGGTCTGAGAGTGCCAGATTAATGGAACGACCGGCACTTATGCGGTTACTGCGCATATCGGGTCGACGCTCAAAAAGCGTTACGTGGAATCCGCGCTTTGCGAAATAAATCGATTGCAGTGCGCCGACCAGGCCGGAGCCTGCAATGGTAATATTTTGGGGACGATTCATACGTTATGCAGGAAATTCTGATAAGGCAAAAGCCAGTTTATACACATCGGTAAAGCTATTGTAAAGTGGCACAGGTGCAATACGAATTACATTGGGTTCGCGCCAATCTCCGATGATGCCGTTCTGAAGCAGATAATCGAATACGGCTCTGCCCTCACGGTGAAACAGCAAACTAAGCTGACAACCTCTATTTTGGGGTGTAATGATGGAGAATAAATATTTGTGCGAAGGCTTTTCGAGCAGCTCGCGTAAAAGCGCATCGGCATACCCAGTAAGTTTGGCGCTCTTCTTTCGCAGCGATGGCATTCCGGCTTTTGCATACAATTCTAATGCTGCCCGATGTGCGGCCATTGAAAGCACTGGCGCATTGCTCATCTGCCAACCTTCGGCTGTGAGAATGGGCGAAAATTCGGGCTCCATCAGAAACCTGCGTTCTTTATTATGGCCCCACCATCCGGTTAAACGAAATGTCTCGGGATTCGTACAGTGCTTTTCGTGGACAAAGGCGCCTGCAACACTTCCTGGCCCGGAGTTCAAATACTTGTATGAGCACCAGGCGGCAAAATCTACGTTCCAGTCGTGTAACTTCATTTCAATATTCCCGATTGCATGGGCAAGGTCGAATCCCGCGATTGCACCAACTTCATGTGCCGCCCGGGTTATCGATGCCATATCGAACACCTGGCCCGAATAATAGTTTACTCCACCAATCATAACCAATGCGAGGCGACTGCCTTCTTCAGCAATTGCAGCCAAAATGTCTTCGTGCAGAATTTCGGCCGAGCCATTACGCGGTTCTATTTCGCGAATCGTTTCGGCCGGGTCTAAACCATGCAATTTGACCTGACTTTCGAGTGCATACTGGTCTGAAGGGAATGCCTTTTTTTCGCAAATAATCCGGAAACGCTCCTTTGTTGGCTTATAAAATGAAACCATCAGCAAATGAAGGTTCACGGTTAGTGCATTCATGGCAACCACTTCAAGCGGCTTGGCGCCTACGAGCGGTGCAAGCAACGGAGCGAATTGTTCGTGGTAACTCACCCAGGGCAAACGGGCTTCAATATGCCCTTCAACAGCATATTTATGCCAGTCGTCGAGTTCCTGCTGAATATACGAACGTGTATTGCGTGGCTGGAGTCCGAGCGAATTTCCACAAAAATAAATGGCCTCTCTGCCGTCGAGTTCCGGAAAAAGAAACTCGTTTCGAAACAACGTTAACTCATCCTGTGCGTCACAAAGTGCAGCGTATTCGGCAGAAAAATGATTCATGAATCGGTATAAATTGCGTGCTGCAATTTGGTAAAAAGAGTGTTAAGTTGAGTAGTATGGGAGGTGTATAAATTGCTTGCAACCCTTACCTCATTTCTTTTCCTCAGAACAACATTTCTCCGCAACCTTATTCAAAATTAGAACGTAATGCGAAAAGACATTTTCAAATTTCTCCAACTAAAAAATCCAAGTGCCTCATTATGTTCGTTTTGAATATTTCAATTTCAGACAATCTTTTTCTTGCAACAACGATTATTTAGTGTAATTTTAAGTTTGATTTCGAGCGATGGCAGAGTGCAGAATTTTTTCACCCACTTTTAACGAATTATTCGTGTGGGCTGTTTCTCCCTCTCAAAGTCATTCTGAACCTTAATTTTTTCAGACCATTAAACATGATTGAATTAGCCGAAAGCCCGGTTGAATTATCTGAACAACTGCAATACTTCTTTGGATTCAACTCCTTCAAGGGAGAACAGGAAGCCATTATCCGCAACATCCTAAACGGGAACGACACCTTCGTTATCATGCCTACGGGAGGTGGCAAGTCGCTTTGCTACCAACTGCCGGCTCTAATTTCCGAAGGAACAGCCATTGTTGTGTCGCCCTTGATTGCATTGATGAAAAATCAGGTTGATGCCATCCGAAATT
>CANMGM010000233.1 GCA_947497195.1 Bacteroidota bacterium | reverse complement strand
TTTGTTGATATAATTCAAATGAAAACGGTTGGGAAAAGCAACAGCGAAAAGCAATAAGCAGTATAAGACGATTAAATTACTTCCTATTTTGAAACCGAAATGCACTCCGTAAAGATAAAAAGCTATAGTATGTCTATCGCAAGAGGAGAGCTATTAGGAATTAAAGATGCAAATAGTTTCGGGTTAAGCAAATACTATGAGTCTGAGAATTGCAAGTAAAGCTCTATGAATGAATTGTTTATCATGGGCATCGCGTGTAGAAGTTGCCCGATTTCACTGGGGGCCGCCACTCCTCCTCCCCATACTGCAAAGTTACGAATTGGGATTGGTATTAGTCGTATATAAACGTTTAAAAACGGATAATCACAAAACACTGTTATACATAAAATTAGAATCAGGGCGCTTGCGAAAAAACACCTTCAATATCTACGTCATTGCTCCGAAACTATAGCTATTCTTGGCTTCTCTGGGTTTCAACTCCAACAAGTAAATTGCTAATAAATTTACGAACTTCATTGTTATAAAAATACTTCAAAAAAGGCTGTTGACAAGTGAATAGCTTTTGCGGAACTTTATGAAGGGCAGAAACATGTGTTTCCCGTTTTTCATTTACTCGTTTTATTCACCAGAATCCAAATACTCTATACCTATAAGGTATTTTATCCGCATACGAATAATTCCAAAATAGACTCATTCGGTTCTCGAAGTATAATACGCAATCATATTTCACCATTTACAATAACCATAAAATAGATTTTAAGGCATTTCTATTCCCGATAATTTACTTACAATTTCTTCTGTACGAATAATCAAGGGCTGTATATAGCGCTTCTTATTTATGCCTTAAAAAATATATCATAAGCATAGCGTATAATCATTATCGTTACAATACAGAGAAAAACAACTCTCACGAATTGATTTCCTTTATTGAGTGCGAGTTTAGTGCCCACAAGATTTCCAATAATATTGCAAATAGCCATTAAAATAGCGAGATCGAGCAGGTAGTTTCCCTGTTTAATAAATACGAACAATGCTGCGCTATTTGTCATGCAATTAATGACCTTCGAATATGCCGACGCATGCATAAATTCGAATCCTAGAATAACCACAAAGCCCAAAACGAAAAAACTCCCTGTACCGGGACCGAAAAAACCATCGTAAAATCCAACAACAAATCCGATTAAGGAACCATATATAAGTTGTTTCTTAAACGTGAGTGTTTTGGATTGTATAGCTCCTAAATCTTTCTTTGCAAAGGTGTAAACTGCAATAGCAATAAGAACAAATAAAACTGCTGGCTTTAGCGTGTTTACGTTAATGTACTGGATGGTTTGTGCTCCGAGAAATGAGGCCAAGCCTGCAAAAAACGCTACCGTAATCAAAAGCTTGTAATTGAATTTTATACGCTTTGCATATTGAAATGCCGCTATGCTTGTGCCGGAGAGCGCGGCAATTTTATTTGTTCCAAAAAGAGTTGGCAAGGGGGTCTTGGGCAGGTTAATGAGCAATGCAGGAATTTGAATCAACCCACCACCACCTACAACGGCATCAATAAATCCGGCAATAAACGAAAATACACCAATTAAAATAATTGCAACAGCGCCATATTCGGCAACGAAGGCGAGAAAGGTCATTCAAGCTTTAATTTATCACGCTAAGATGTTCATTTTTTCTGATTATCATAAAGGTGAATTTCAGGGTTCAATTCAACGTTCTTTTCGAGTTAGCATGCATATTTATTTCTGCAGACTATGCCTCCGGCAAGGCATACCATCTTCTGTATACCTTGTAAAAGTAAGTCGGCAACAGCACCATCAACAAAACAAACCCGCCAATTTCGCAAGACACGTAAACCATTTTTTCGAATTCACGCTCTTTAGCTTCCAGAACAGCATCTTCGAATTCCATGTATATTTCACGGCCTTCGAAGTAATTAAAGGCAATCAACAGCGGAAGAAAAAATACGCAGACCTGGAATAAATTCAATGCAATTCCGCGAATAATACTCCGGTTTTTATCGGCGAAAATCCTCCATGAAATTACAGCAAAAATAACGATATACGCTATTAAAACAGATATTCCGGAACTCCCGCTGAACGAACCAAAATTCAGGAAGGCAAATGTTAAAACATTCAAGATAAATGCAGCAAGCAATCCAATAAAAAATGTACGAGGTGTTGTGTGCCGAAAGACAAAAACCAATAGCGAAAGGCAAAGACTCAAATAAAACCAGATCCTGAAAAAGATCCAAACCTTGTCGCCATACCATGAATACTTCCGCGATGTGATGTTGTCTATTCCAGAGCTTACCGATGAAACGTCCAATAAATCCAAGAAAGTTAGTTCTGAATCTATTGTGCTATATGCATGCGTGTAGCCGTATTGCGGGTCTGCATATTTTGTTTTCAAAGTTTTATATTCAGCATCCCATGCAGCCGCATTTGGATTTTTGTGCGCATGCTGCACTTCAAAATAAAGTTCCCTTGCAGTGTAAGACCTTACAGCACTATGCTCTTCGGCACCCGAAGGCTGAATAAACCGGTAATCGGGGGCATCGGAAAAGAGAAACGTGGTATCGTTTATCTTTCGGGTACTATCTGAAATCAAACTCCGATTTTTAATTCCTGCCGCTGTTGCGTAGTATGTTCCTTCGATGCTTAATTCCTCCGTGGATGTATCTGTGCGGTTCGAGAGTATCCATTGCTCGTTGAAGATAACCGTATCGGCCTGCCAATCCAGCTGCAGCGAATCATACATCAAACCGCCAATCAGGAAATTCATTCGGTTCACGTCCTTCACAATCTCATCGCTCTCATAAGCACGATCTGCCCTAGAAAATTCAATCCATGAAGGAATAAACACAAGCGAAACGAGCAATCCAATCGAAGCGAAAATTTGGAGAAACATCGCAGTAAACGACCATGGACTTGTTGGGCCAAATCGTTTGAATACATTGAAGCGTAAAAGGTAAATCATCCAAAACACAAAGCCAACTACAGCAATTACCGACAATAGGAGTGTTGGAAGGTAAACCGTACTGTTCGTGCGAGGGTCGTTGGGTTGCAAAAGAAAATAGCTTATCAAAACCAGGGCTGCAATAAGAACGATCCAAGCCACGCGATGCAGGCGCGAACTCCAGCTTCCGGGATTGTTAAGCAAAAGCTTGCGATCGTAGCGCTCTAAAAATGCGGGAAAAAATATCCGTTTCATCGTGCAGGATTATTTTTGGGTGAAAAAGCGTTTGGTTGAATTTGAAATATCGCGGTAATAACTGAGTGGAACACTGCCCGAAACAAGGCGTTTGACAAGTTCTTGCGCATCAATATCCTTGGTTTCCAAGGTGTAAAATCCGCCGTTGAAATGCAGCTGAACCTCTGCGCCCAACATGGCGGTAATTAGCGCCTCACGCGAAGCCGTTGTTTCGAGCTCCACTACACAGGTGTTTTCATTCTCCATGGTTTGGCGAACGCCCGTAATGCTTCCCGAACCGTTCCGAATGAGCACCATCCTGTCGGCCACGTGCTCTACTTCGTGCAATTGCTGCGAACTCAATACTATTCCCATCGGTCGGCGCCGCGATCTTGCCATCATCCGCAAATCATTGAGTATGGTTTGCTGCGCGTTGATATCGAGATTCGCTAGCGGTTCATCCAGAATCAACAAACCCGGTTTTGACAAAAGTACCCGCGCCAGTTCGAAGCGGGTGCGATAACCACTGCTGATTTGCTCCCAGGTTTTATTGGCATGTTCGCCCAATCCGAGGCGTTCGAGCATAAATTCTACCGCAAGTTCATTCTCCTCCCCATGCAATCCGGCAAGACTGGCCGAGAAATGCAGATTGTCTTGCAACACGCCGTACCAGCGCGGAATGCGCTGCGGAATAAAGGCCACGTAATTGCGTATTGCGTATAAATCAGCCTCCGGAATTTGTTTATATTGAAGCGAGCCGCCACTCAGTTCGAGTTGCCCCGCCAGACAGCGCAGCATCGTAGTTTTACCGTTTCCGTTCTCGCCTACAATGCCGATAATTTCGCCCCGGTGAACCGATAAGCTGATGGGCTGTAAACGAAAATTGCCCTGCGCATACTGTTTTGCAATGTTGTTCGCTTCGATCAACAATTCGTGGCGCAATTCTGCACGTTCTGCTTCCAGAATTTGGTCGCCAAGTCGCTTGATTTCGGTGTCGAGCAACATCGCTGCATCTTCTTT
>CANMGM010000232.1 GCA_947497195.1 Bacteroidota bacterium | reverse complement strand
TTTTTACCATGCTTAGCAGCAATTTCCTGCACCTGGTATTTTCCGCCCCAATCCTCTACCAAAATGTTCATGTTCGCGAGTTGTTCGCGTATTTTTTCGGGATTCGCTCCCGGCTTATCAATCTTATTGATGGCAAAAACGATTGGAACCTGAGCTGCCTGTGCGTGGTTTATTGCCTCAATCGTCTGCGGCATCACGCTATCGTCGGCTGCAACTACAATAATTGCAACGTCGGTAACCTGCGCACCGCGTGCACGCATCGCTGTAAAGGCTTCGTGACCGGGCGTATCGAGGAACGTAATTTTCTTTCCGTTCTCCATCATTACGTTGTATGCTCCGATGTGCTGCGTAATTCCCCCCGCCTCACCAGCGATTACATTGGCCTTACGGATATAATCGAGTAATGAGGTTTTACCATGGTCAACGTGCCCCATCACCGTTACAATCGGCGGACGCGGTATCATTTCGGCATCGTCATCCTCATCATCGCGTATGGCCTCCTGAACTTCAACACTCACAAATTCAACCTTGTAGCCAAACTCTTCCGCAACAATCGTGAGCGTTTCAGCATCAAGACGCTGATTAATCGACACAAATAGGCCCAATGACATACAGGTTGAGATGATCTCATTTACCTGCACATTCATCATTCTAGCCAATTCGTTTGCAGTAACAAACTCTGTTACTTTAATTACCTTATCGAGGTTCTCAAGTTCCGCTTCTTCCTGAGCAGCGCGGAAATCTTCGCGTTTTTGCTTACGGTATTTAGCCGATTTTGATTTTTGCTTACCCTGACTTAACCGCGCAAGCGTTTCCTTGATTTGCTTTTGTACTTCTTCCTCTGTTAACTGTGCTTTGGCTGGAGCCGCAGGTCGTTGCTGACCCGGACGCGGCGGTCTGTTGCCATGTTGTTGGCCGGGACGTTGTTGTTGTTGGCTTTGGCCTGGTGTTGAACTGCCTCCTGCCGGACCGGAATCAATGCGCTTACGTTTCTTTTTCGAATCAGAACCAACATTTGATGAGGATGCAACCGGCTTCTTAACCGGGGTGGGCTGCAATTCAATTCGACCAAGAATAGTGGGACCTTCCAGTTTCTTGCGCTCGATACGAAATGGCTCATCGGGCTGAATTGGCGTTGCCGTTTCGGGAGGTGCTTGTTCGACCGGACGTGTTTCGACTATAGGGGTTATTTCAGGTACGGGCGAAGGCTCAGGCGTTTTTTCTACCGGTTTTTCTGCAACAACTTCTTCCTTTTCATCCTTCTTTTTGCCTTTGCCTTTAAGGCTCGACAAATCAATCGTTCCGAGGACTTTCACTCCGGGAGTTTCCGGAGTTTCTGCTCTGAATGTTTCTTCAGGCTCCTCTTTCGGGGTAGGAGCAGGTATTTCTTTTACCGGCTCAGGTTCAGGCTTTTTCCATTCAACAACCGGAGCAAGGTTTTTTATCAGTACCTCCTCAGGTTCGTTTTCGACATCGTCTTTGCGTGGCGTAATAGGTTGGCTTTCATCAAGCTCTACCGTTTCGCGCTTCATGCGGTTTTGAATAATCTTTTTCGATTCTTCCTTCGCATCTTTTTCCGTTCCGTATGCCTTCAACAATTGCGCATACATCTCGTCGGTAATTTTGGAATTCCGGTTTATATCATCGAAACCCTTTGATACCAGGAAATCAATAACGGTTTGCACCCCAACGTTGAGTTCGGTGGCTACTTTGCTGAGTCGTTTTACTGCTGATGGTTCTGACATCCGGTAATTTTAGGTTTGTGGGCTTTGTTTACCCGATAATTATTCAAATTCGGCTTTAAGGATTTTCATCACTTCTTTGATGGTTTCCTCCTCAAGATCGGTTCGTTTTACAAGATCATCAATAGGAAGTTCCAATACGCTCTTGGCCGTATCGCATCCGACATTCTTCAATTCATCGATAATCCAACCATCGATTTCGTCTGCAAATTCATCGAGATCAACGTCTTCCGAATCAACTTCTGAATCGCGGTACACATCAATTTCGTAACCCGTTAAACGGCTAGCTAACTTTATGTTTAGGCCGCCTTTACCAATTGCGAGCGATACCTGATCGGGTTTTAGGTACACTTCGGCACGCTTGGCAGCTTCGTCCAATTTAATGGATGTAATTTTTGCGGGGCTCAATGCACGTGTTATATACAAGGTATTGTTCCCTGTAAAATTGATTACATCAATGTTCTCGTTGCGCAATTCGCGTACGATCCCATGAATACGCGAGCCTTTCATACCGACACAGGCACCAACCGGATCAATGCGATCGTCGTACGATTCAACGGCCACCTTGGCACGAACACCCGGCTCACGCACAATTTTCTTAATGGTGATGAGTCCGTCAAAAACTTCAGGAACTTCCTGTTCAAATAATTTTTCCAGGAAGGCCGGAGATGTACGCGAAAGAATAATCTGCGGATTGTTGTTTTTCATCTCTACACGAAGCACAACCGCTCGTGAATTCTCACCTTTTTTGTAGAAATCGCTTGGGATCTGCTCTGTTTTGGGAATGATGAGCTCATTTCCATCTTCATCCAAGATGAGTACTTCTTTCTTCCACACCTGATAAATCTCTCCCGAAACGATTTCGCCAACGCGATCTTTGTATTTACGATACACCGAATCTTTTTCCAACTCACCGATGCGGGCAACGAGATTCTGACGAAACGAAAGCACGGCACGGCGACCAAAATCGTTCAAGTGCACCTCTTCCGAAACCGCCTCCCCTACTTCAAAGTCGGGCTCAATCTTCACAGCATCTGTGTAGGCAATTTGTTTGTTATCATCTTCAACTTCACCGTCTTCAACGATTTCACGATTTCGCCAAACCTCAAGGTCACCTTTATCGATGTTGATAATGATATCGAAATTTTCATCCGATCCGTATTTCTTGATAATCATGTTGCGGAATACATCTTCCAGGATGCCCATCATTGTGGCTCGGTCGATATTTTTGAATTCTTTGAATTCTGCAAACGATTCAATCAGTGCTGCGTGTTCCATTTTACTGCATTGATGGTTAAAATTTAATGACTAACCTGGTTTCGAGTATATCGTTTAAACTGAAAAGCACAGGTTCGCTGGGTATGTTTGTTTTTTTTGATGATTTGGATTTGGATGGCATCAGGGAAATCGCATTTTCGGGCTGCAAAGATAAGATTCCTTTGTGCTTCAGCCCATTTCTTAACTTGATTTCAACTTCCTGTCCAGCATATTTACGGTATTGACGCTCATGCCGAAAAGGCTGATCAATGCCGGGCGAACTAACCTCGAGTTCAAAATCTTGCTGCTCACGATCGAGCGAATGCTCGATATGACGACTTAAATTGATGCAGTCTTGTATCGCCACATGCTGATCATTCTCAATTAACACAGATATTTTATTCGATGCCGATACTTTAATATCGATCAAATAATTTTCAGAATCCTTTAAAAAAGACTCTGCAAGATCTGTTATGTGTTGTTTACTAATCACGTGCATTTAGCTCCAATAAAAAAAGGGACAAAGTCCCCTTCTCGAAAAATTGCAGCGCAAAAATAAGTCAAGGTTTTTAAATGCGCAACAATTATTTATGATGCAAATAAGATCTTACGGTTCACCATATAAAAATTACGATAAACGAGAAAATTTGTTAACAGATGTTTGAAAGCAACTTTGTTTATATTTGCCGTCCTCATAAAAAAACAAACAACCAAACAATCTTTACCAATGAGCAGTAATTCAAAATCTGTTGAAAGTGGAATCGGTGCATTCTTCGCAGCATCTGTAATCCTAACCTCCATCGTCGTGAGCACGCTGGTTTATCTTTTTGTAATGGGTGATCCCTCGCACTTCGAAGGTGGTGACCCAGTGAACGGCCACCCGCATCCGGGTGATATATTAGGAATTGTGTACAAGGGAGGTTTCATCGTACCTATCCTTATGTCTATTGTAGTTATTATCATTGCTTTTTCAATTGAGCGTTTCATTACCATCACTAAAGCAAAAGGAAGCGGACGTTTGAACGTATTCATCCGCAACCTGCAAAATATGCTTAACAACAACCAAATTGAAACTGCCGTTGCCGAGTGCGACAAACAAAAAGGATCATTGGCAAATGTTATGAAAGCCGGTCTTCAGCGTTACCGCATTTTGCAAAACGACAATACCATGGATAAAGACCAGAAAGTTGTTGCCATGCAAAAAGAACTAGAAGAAGCTACT
>CANMGM010000231.1 GCA_947497195.1 Bacteroidota bacterium | reverse complement strand
TAAAATCGAAGGTAGCACCTTCGCTGCCATCGGCCACGCGATACAATACTGTACCATACCAGGCATTATCGCCATCGGCAGTTCCGGCACTAAATAACGTTCGGCCATCCACCAATGACCATCCCGAAGCGGCGGCATCACTCAGGCCACCGTTGTCGTTATCGGTCTCATTTTGAAGAATAGAAACAAGCAACACATCGCCCGAAACAACACCTGTTGGTTTGCTGATGGTAAGCGTTGAAAGATCTGTTCCCGAAACCGCATTCGATGTCGAAGTACCTCGCTGGGCAATTTGCGCATTCAATGCATTTGACACCAACAGAAGGAATACAATTGCAAAACAAATATGCTTTCTGAGGCTGAGTGTTTTAATGTTCTGAGTGTAGAAATTTTTCATCGCTAAAGTTTTAATACTGATTGTATAATTTTAAATAGTGTTTCCGGACAACAAAAGAAATTCTCTTAGGGACCGAATTAAATCACATTTATGGATACGATATCTGTTGCTTCGCGACATCGCATCTAACTTGATGCTGCGAGGCATATGCGATACTGATGCACCCTGTATTTCTATGTTATTAAGTTCCGATATGCACAAAGGGACTGAAAACAAATACCCTTCGGCAATTAAATCACCAAATTGCATTCTTCAAGATTAGATTAGGTTTCAATGCGTCGCAAAAGTATACAATTTTTTAAGCAAAGTTTACATAATATGTACATTTATTTTTTTTTAAGTTTTTTTTTCACTATTGAAGCTCGGTTTAAGGAAAAGCAATTTTCACAAGAATTCTTTATTTTAAGAAGGCTTCACGAATGTTTAACACAGAAACCTACCATCATGTTTAAGCTGATTGATTATTTTATCAACAGACCATCTTCCGCAAATATGATAAATCATAAAAGATATTTTTGAGCTATATAAATTTAGCATCAGAAAATAAATAACATATATATACTTTTCGGCCAATACCCTCTACGTCCATCGCGATGCCATCATACTAGTTTGCGCCTTAATTAAACTATAAATACCTGATTATAAGTATAAATCGAATCGAATCGAATGCTTTAATCTCTGTTCAATCGAACAAAACGATTGATAAACTCCATTATTTTTCTCAAGGATTTGGTAAATCTTACAGACCATAAGACCCCTTCGCGGCATTCACGAAAAATAAAATAGCAACAAACTTACATGCATTAAATGGGTTAGACCCACACAATTAATTTCATATGCTATTGATAATGAAAACATTTTGCACCGCACCATCCTCTTCTTGTTGGCGTAGGTCGCAGTGGTAAATTTCTAATGGTGAACGGAAACAACCAAACTATAAAGTCGGTTTGGTCACAAAATGTAAACGTTTCTGCTGGTAAAAAGTACGAATTCAAAGCATACGTTCAGAACATTTTTTCTGCGTCTCCAGCTATTCTTCGTTTCTATGCAGGAACCGATTTAATTGGCACCTATTCGCCTACCGGTATTGCAACCTATGGAGAGTTTACTAGCCTTTGCGCACCAACATCAAGCGCCCGTTATGCCGATGATGAAACTACTCCAAACGAAGTGGTTGGTGTTAAGGTATACCCGAATCCATTTACCGACGAGACAACCGTTTCAATCACAACCGGGGACTTCGACAACACCGCAACGGTAGTGGTGAACAATTTCCTTGGTCAGATAGTGTGTTCTGAACGTGTTAATGTATCTTCATCAAGTGTGATTAATCACTACATGAATTTCTCAGGCTTAAAGTCTGGAGTATACTTCATCACGGTTGAAACAAATACATCTAGAGAAGTAGTTAAAGTTGTAAAACAATAAGCTTAAGCTCTAATAAAATAAAGGGGGATTCCTTAAAAGGGAGTTCCCCTTTTTCATTTATCCGTAAGAAGGCGAGCGAAATTGGCTTTCTTATGCGCTACAATCGCAATAGTTTCGTGCCCGAAATTTTTAGTTGAATATTCAAAACATAAGACGCTGCTATGAAAAAACTTTTAGGCTGTATTGGCATTTTCCTGATTGTATTGATAGTTACAGGAATCGACTTTGAATCTGCCCATTCAAACAACTCGGGGGCACAAGCAGGCTACACAGGCTCGCCCTATGAAAACAACAGCCGGACCTGTGCCAGCCAAAACGGCGGTTGTCACGGTGGCACAGGCACTACCTTTCAGAGCGACATGATTTCCATCGACATACCCGATTGTGGTTATTTACCGGGAGAAACCTATACGATTACGCTAAGTATTTCTTCTCCGGGACGCAGCGAATTCGGATTCAGCATATCTCCTCAATTTAACGGAGGAGCTACAGCCGGAACCATGATTGCATCAAACGAAACACAGCTAAATGGTAGCGGACGCTATTTAACGCACACTGCGCAGGGAACCGCCGAAACCGCTCCCAATGCGCGAATTTGGACATTCAATTGGATTGCGCCACCTGCTGGTTCCGGCGAAGTTACATTCTATGCAGCCTTCAATGCAAGCAACAATAACAATGGGAGTTCAGGCGATCTTATTTTTAATTCGAACCTTACCATTTTTGAGGGAGTTACCCCCGAACCACCGAATATTTTCGGGAACAATGTGGTATGTGCGGGAACAATCGCAAGCCTTACAACAAATTACACAAGTGGAATTGTATGGAGCCCCGGCAATCAGATTACACAAAGCATAGAGACAGCAGCACAAGGCACCTATCAGGTTACCGTCACAAATGAATGCGGAACCTCTACATCGCAGCCATTTAATCTCTCATTTGAGGCAGCCCCCCCTACCCCATCCATCGAATTCAATATCGGAACAGGGGCATTTGAAAGTTCGGTTACGGGCCAGTATTTTTATGCGTGGTTTCTAAACGGAAATTTACTGCAGGACTCTGTAGGGGCTTCTATTGTTCCAAATGTAGTTGGCGATTACACCCTTCAAATAACCTCGTTTAATGGGTGTTCAAGCGCATTGTCAGAACCATTAAATCCTCAAACCGTTTCTATTTCAACAACGCAATCGACGAATGGATTTGAATTGGTACAAAATCCAATACATTCGCAGGCAGTTGTTGATTTCAAAGGAAAAGAACGTGCAGCAATGGATATTTACAGTGTGTCGGGGAAATACATTAAAACGCTGGTATTGAATCCCGGAATAAATAACCTTTCGCTTGATCTCATTTCAGGAACCTATATTCTGCGGGTGAATAACAGCGTAAAGCGCCTATTGGTAGTGAATTAGATTGCATTTTTTCTTAGCCCACGGTTAAAACCGTGGGCTAAGAAAATGCATTCGTTAAAATCTTTTACCCTTGTTTTCTATTTATCCTGCAGTTTTAGCATAACCCATGATAGCACCCGGTTTTCATATTGCCCGTGAATTCTATAATTGCCCATGATTTCGATAATTGCCCACGGTTTCAACCGTGGGTGTTAAAAAGAAAATCGATTATCCAGCAAAACCGTTTCAACGGTTTTTTATTTTAGCATATCGAATCAAACCCGAGGCTATAAAATGGGTATAGCCATTTCCCCCTCGATAAAAATTTCAATTGCCCACGGTTTCAACCGTGGGCAATTTCCATAAAACATTTAAACATTAAATAAAATCAAAGCCACCATTATGTCGCATTCATACTATAAAATCTGGATCCACGCCGTTTGGGCAACGAAGGAACGAACACCGTTAATTTATACCGCAGTTGAATCTCAAATTCACGAGTTCATATCTGAACAATTGCAGGAACTGGGATGCCCCGCAAAAATAATAAACGGCATGCCCGACCATATCCATTGCTTATTTCGATTAAATCCCCAAAAATCAGTTGCAGATGTCATCAAGCAGATAAAAGGGAGTAGTTCGCATTTTGTGAATCAACATGATTTGATTGTGGACAAATTTGCCTGGCAAACAGGGTATTCGGCCTTTTCGGTATCAGAATCGGGGGTGGGCGTCGTTTATCAATACATTAAAAATCAAAAAACGCACCATCAAAAGAAATCGTTTCAGCATGAATATGAAGAAATTATTCGGGTATATGGTTTAGATGTTGAGAAAAATGGTTGAAACACTAGCCCACGGTTGAAACCGTGGGCTAGTGAGACGCATTCGTTAGAAAATCAGCACTCAGTTTCAATTACCCTATTGGGTTCAACTCAGCCCGGCGTTGAAACCGTGGGCTAGTGTGACGCATTCGTTAGAAAATCAGCACTCAGTTTCAATTACCCTATTGG
>CANMGM010000230.1 GCA_947497195.1 Bacteroidota bacterium | reverse complement strand
TAATCTAGGTTTTACGTGCTTGTATTATTTTAGCATTGCCGCCCGCTTGCCCTGCACCGCCTCACTCTCAAGGTATTCGTCGTATGTTAATTGACGGTCGAGGAAACCTCCAGGAAACAATTCGATTACACGCGTAGCTACCGATTGCATAAAGGCATGATCGTGCGAGGTAAACAATACCGGACCTTTGAACTCGCTCACCGAATTGTTAAATGCCGTAATGCTTTCCAAGTCGAGGTGGTTGGTGGGCTCGTCGAGAATAAGCAAGTTGCCCGAATGCAACATCATGCGCGAAATCATGCAACGCATTTTCTCGCCCCCACTTAATACCGAACTTTTCTTCAGCGTTTCTTCGCCCGAGAAAAGCATTTTGCCCAAAAATCCGCGTATATAGGTTTCGTCCTGATCGTTTGAATACTGGCGTAACCAGTCGATAAGGTTGTAATCATTTTTGAAATATACGTTGTTGTCGAGCGGTAAATACACCGATTTGATGGTGATACCCCAGCTAAACGTGCCGCTATCAGGCTGTTTATTTCCGGAGAGGATTTCGAACAGTTGCGAAATGGCGTTATGGTCTTGCGCTACGACGGCAATTTTATCGTCGCGGTGCATATTGAACGTGAGGTTTTTGAAAAGCTGAATGCCGTTGTGGCTGGCACTGAGGTTCTCGACATGCAGAATCTGATCGCCGGGCTCGCGCTCGGGCTTGAAGATAATGGCCGGATACTTTCGGTTCGAAGCCTGCATGTCTTCCACGTTGAGCTTATCGAGCAATTTCTTACGGCTGGTGGCCTGACGCGATTTGGAAGCGTTTGCGCTAAAACGTGCGATGAATTCCTGCAACTGCTTGCGTTTGTCTTCGATCTTCGCGTTGCGGTCGGACATTTGGCGGGCAATAAGTTGCGACGATTCGTACCAGAACGTGTAATTTCCGGTGTAAAGACGCATCTTGCCGAAGTCGATGTCTACTATGTGCGTGCATACGGCATCGAGGAAGTGGCGGTCGTGCGATACCACGATAACCGTACTGTCGAATTCGGCCAGGTAATCTTCGAGCCAGGCAATGGTATGCACATCGAGGTCGTTGGTGGGCTCATCGAGCAGCAGAATGTCGGGATTGCCATATAAAGCCTGAGCAAGCAACACGCGAACTTTCTGGTTCCCGCTCAAATCGCTGACGAGGCGGTGGTGGAATTCTTCAGAAATACCGAGGCCGCTCAGCAGGTTTGCTGCATCGCTTTCGGCGTTCCAGCCTTCCATCTCGGCAAAATCGGCTTCGAGTTCGGCGGCGCGGTTGCCATCCTCTTCTGTGAAATCTTCCTTGGAATAGATGGCATCTTTTTCCTGCATAATCTCCCACAGCTTTTTGTGGCCCATCATTACGGTATGAATTACCGGAAAAGCATCGAACTCGTAGTGATTCTGCTTCAAAACGGCCATGCGTTCGCCGGGCGTAATGGCAATCTCGCCGGTGGTTTGGTCGACCTCGCCCGAAAGGATTTTAAGAAACGTCGATTTCCCTGCTCCGTTGGCTCCGATAATGCCGTAGCAGTTGCCGGGCGTAAATTTGAGATTAACGTCTTCGAACAAGGTGCGCTTTCCGTAACGAAGCGAAAGGTTTGATACTGCAATCATGATAGTGTAAAAAGGGTGGCAAAGGTAATGGATTCTTATGAATGAAGTTGAACGCTTTTCTGATGTGGGTGCTGACGTAAATACAGCTGTTTCAATTGTTGGATATTATTTGTGAATGCGAGGATTGAATGCAGTTGCAGTGAAATAAATTTCGGTAGTTCGAAAACCGAACGATTTCGGTCGGCTGGACTTTTTACTTTCAAGTGCATTTTAGACAAAAGATTATCAGTGAATTAAGTTATAATTTTTGCAAATTTTTTGTGGGATTGTTTGTAGTGTAGATGGATGTACATACTTTTGTAACCAACTAACTTTAATTTTTTACTTATGAAAAAAATAAATTACTCACAGTTTAACAGTTTCTCGTTTCTGTGTTAAACTATTTGCCACAGAATTTCCAGTATCAACTTTTTTCTAACGATTTCTAACTTCTTTTACGACCTAACAATGAAAACAAAAATTACATGTTTCTTTTTTATCTTGGCCTTAGCATATGCAAAGGGCCAAAGCTTTACAGCAATGCAAGGGACTGCTCCTTTTAATATAAACAATTCAGCATACCGAATTATTGATTTCAACAATGATGGTTTGGATGATGTTATTACATGGAAAAGTGATTTATCTAGTCCTAGTCAATTATGGTTAAATAATGGAAACTCCCAGTTTGTAAATGCTTCATCCCAAACATCATTCCCTCAATTATTCGGGAATGATTTTATTCCTTATGATTTCGATAGAAATGGTTATACTGATTTGTTTGCCTACAGGGGTGATACAATTCGTATCTTTTTTAATAATGGGTCAATATTTACTTCTGATCAAGCATGCGCTGAATATCGAATTTCCGAATTAGCAAGCGGAACTGATGTAAAAAGTTGGACGCTGAACGATTACAATGAGGATGGTATTTATGATTTTGTTGCAACAGTTCGGGTAAATGGTCAACATAATGTTGTTGCTGTTCCAGGATCTGCATCTTGCGGCTGCTCATTCGGCTTTAAAATTTCAGATAGGGTAGTTCTATTGACTGTACCTACTAATTTTGTAACTGCAGTGAAACTTTTAGATGTTGATAATGATAATCTAAATGATTTGTTAATCGCTACACAAGCTACCAATGGTATTGGCGGAGATGGAACTCAGTATGTTAATTATAATTATTCCATTTACAAGAAAAATGGTCCAGGGTCATACAGTTTGATTCCGAACTCCGGTTATAATGTTGGACGAATTAATGGTTTTGGATCCGCAGGGGATTTAAATAATGATGGTTTAATTGATATTGTATCTGGAGCTCCGGATTGCTGCGTTCCGGGTAATCCTTTGAGTTTATTTACATCAATTAATGGTCAATCTTTTTCAATCAATAATACTGCAATTCCAAGAGTTTTTAATCCTTATTATGGCAAGCCATCTTTTGTCGACTTAAACCTCGATATGAGACCAGATATAAGTTGGATGGGAATGACCTCAACTGGAAATGCAACTTTTCAGCATCACAGGAATAATGGCAATGGTTCATTTTCTATGGTAGCAGGCGATTATGGAATCAATGTTGGGCTATCACACGGATGCTGTCCAATACCAGGATCAACTGAAACTACATTAATTGATTTTAATGGCGACAATAAACCTGACTTAGATATTCACAGCATCGATTGGACAAGTCCTTACACAAATGTCGCAAATTGGCAGTTCGTTAATAACTTTCAAAACAATTCTATTAAATTAAGCTTAAGTGCCTGTTCTGGAGTTAAAGAGGGTTGGGGTGCTAAAGTCTCATATAAAACGGGCGGTGAATGGAAAAATCTTTTTCATTCTGCAAATACACAAGATAATTATCCCTTCCTTTTTCTAGGAATGGGTGCCAACACAAATATCGATAGTCTTGTTGTAAGCTGGAAAGGCGGGGCAACATCCATTCTTACAAACATAGTAAATGGACAATTTTTGAGAATTAATGAAAATTCAAGTTGCTCACCATTAATAGCAGCAGATGCATCAACTTCTAGCGTTAACGCCACCATCACCGAAGGCGAATCGTACAGCTTTAACGGTCAGAATTTGACTACTGCCGGTACCTACACCGCTACCTTGCAAAATGCAGCTGGTTGCGATTCTGTTGTTACGTTGAATTTAACAGTGAATGCCGCTCCTCAAAATTGTGATGTTACCGTGAGCGATACTGAAATCTGCGCAGGCGAAACAGTTAGTATCAGTGTGGGTGGTTTCACGCCATCGCCCGGTGGTTGTTCGTCGGCCAACATGCCGTCCAATTTACAGGAAGGCCTTGTAGCCTGGTATCCGTTCTGCGGAAATGCTGAAGATGAAAGTCCAAACAACTACAATGGCACCGTGCGCAATGCTGTGCTAACTAGCGATCGATTTGGCAATGCGAATCAAGCTTTCAGTTTCACAACCGGTCAGGATATTATCGTAAACGGAACTCAAAGTTTAAACCTTTATCCGATGTCGATTAGCTTGTGGTACAATGTCGATACAATTGTGAGTATTTACGATGAGGCCAATATCTTCTCAAAGTATTCTCCGGCGGCTTGGAATGGTTATGCCATTATTACTTCGAACATGGCT
>CANMGM010000229.1 GCA_947497195.1 Bacteroidota bacterium | reverse complement strand
TGTGCAAAGTGTCAGGATTGGGCGGTAAACCTTGCCCTTCGTAATGCTTTTGACCAAAGACGAAAATGATGGAGCCAAGTACCATCCCAATACCCGCCAGCAGAAATCCTTTATCGTAGCCGTAGCGGCTGCCAACTTCGGCAACAACCGTGGTGGCGAGAAATGCACCTAGGTTTACACCGATGTAGAAAATCGTGAAGCCCGAGTCGCGACGCGGATCACCTTCTTTATAAAGTTTACCTACTATCGACGAAATATTCGCTTTGAAATAGCCATTTCCACTAATGATGAAAGCCATTCCGAGAATAAGCCAGAATTCATTTCCGCCCAGGATTAGAAATTCGCCGATGGCCATGAGAATTCCGCCGATGATAATAGCGATGCGATATCCTAAAATTTGGTCGGCAATTTTCCCACCCAAAACGGTAACAGCATAAACCAAAGCAGTATAAGCTCCATAGGTAGCGTATGATTCATCGTCACTTTTCATGAGGGTTTTAGTGAGGTATAAAATCAATAATCCCCGCATTCCGTAGTAGCAAAAACGCTCCCACATTTCTGCGAAAAATAGCCAGTAAAGTCCTTTCGGATGCCCTTGTGATGGTGCTGTAGTGGTCATTGTCGATTTGATTTAGGTAAATTCAACCGGCAATGTACGAAATGGATTTTTTTAAACAAGAAAAATACGAGCAAATACGCTTTAAGCTTCGAAACCAAGAATGGCCAAAAAATGATTCAGAATTGTTACGTCGATTTGCCGATAAAACAATCTATTGCTTAATATTGCGCAGGGAAATCCCAAACGCATATGGCCCAACAATTCAAACACGAATTCAAAGAAATTACGGATGTTAAATCAGCAGAATTGAAAAAATTGGTTGCTGAACACGGAACGTTTAAATTAGGTGAAATTACACTTGCACAGGTTTTTTCAGGGATGAAAGGAATGACCGGCATGATTTACGATACCTCAAAGCTCGATCCCGAAGAAGGCATTCGTTTCAGAGGCTATAGTATACCTGAACTGTATGAAAAATTGCCCAAGGCTTCAGGGGGAAATCAGCCTCTTCCCGAGGGATTGTTCTACTTGATGCTAACCGGTAAATTGCCCGACGCTGCAATTGTTAAAGCAATTAGCGAAGAATGGGAACAACGCGCAGAGATTCCTCAACACGTTTTTAACACCCTCGATGCGCTTCCGTTAACCTTGCATCCGATGACGCAATTCAGCATTGGCGTTTTGGCGATGCGCAGCGAGTCTGCGTTTGGGAAAGCGTACGATGATGGTATTCATAAAAAAGACTACTGGGATCCGACGTTCGAAGACTGCATGAACTTGATTGCGCGTCTCCCACGATTAGCAGCATACATTTACAGAAGAGTTTACCACAATGGAAATCACATTGCGCCTTCAAAAGGGCTCGACTGGTCGGCTAATTTCGCCCATATGCTTGGGCACGATAGCACCGAAGTTGCCGAATTGTTGCGCATGTACTTAACCATTCACGCCGACCACGAAGGGGGGAATGTTTCGGCGCATGCAACGCATTTGGTTGGATCGGCATTAAGTGATGCGTATTATGCTTTTTCGGCCGGCATGAATGGCTTGGCAGGACCACTTCATGGGCTTGCGAATCAGGAAGTAATCCGCTGGATTTTGGATATGCAGCAAGACTTGGGCGGTGGTCTGCCGAGTGCACAGCAGATTTCCGATTATGTGAATAAAACACTTGCTGAAGGAAAAGTTGTTCCGGGTTACGGCCATGCGGTATTGCGCAAAACCGATCCGCGCTTTACAGCTCAAATGGAATTCGCGAAGAAATACATGCCCAACGACGATATCGTAAACATCGTATGGCGGGTTTATGATGTTGTACCGGATATTTTGGGTAACATCAAAAAGATTCAGAATCCTTGGCCCAACGTGGATGCACATTCGGGTGCGCTGCTATTGCATTATGGCATACGCGAGTACGATTTCTTTACGGTTCTATTTGGCGTTTCACGAGCATTGGGCGTATTGGCGCAATTGTGCATCAGCCGTGCCATGGGCTTCCCGATTGAACGTCCGGGTTCTGTTACAAGTGAGGGTTTGAAGAAGCGTATTGAAGCTTCGGTTAATTCGTAGTCTATTGGTTGGATTTACCTTTCAAATAGGCGTATAAGTCAATCTGTGCGCGCCTCTTTGTCTGTGATTGTGTTTTACGATACGAATTATTCTGCATTTTATTGATGATTCGGGCCTTCGAATTATCGCGCCACTGAATTTCCATCATTTCCATCAATTCGCGTTTTAAGTCGGCCTGATACACAGGGAAGCCCACTTCGAAACGCCGGCTCAGGTTGCGCTCCATCCAGTCGGCACTCGATAGAAACACCTTTGGATCGCCATCGTTCCCAAAAATCAACACCCGCGAATGTTCGAGATACCGGTCTACAATACTTATTGCCTTAATGTTTTCGCTTAAACCTTCAACACCGGGAACAAGACAGCAGATGCCGCGAATGATGAGCTTCACTTCTACACCTTCCTGACTGGCCTCGTATAACTTTTCGATGATATCGCGATCCTGAAGGCTGTTTAACTTCAGAAAAATGAGGGCAGGCTTTCCTTTGAGAGCATTTTTTATCTCCCGGTCAATCATTCCGTATAAATCGTGGCGCATGTGGTCTGGTGCAACGAGCAGATGCTGAAACTCGCGTTTAATTCGCGTATCGGCCAAAATGTCAAAAACAGATGCTACTTCACGCCCAATGTATTTATCGCGGGTAAACAGGGACGAGTCGCCATACAAACGCGACGTATTTTCATTGAAATTGCCCGTGCTTAGATATGAATACCTGCGCAATTTATCGTCCTCAATGCGTTCCACATACAGCATTTTGGAATGCACTTTTAGCACAGGAAAACTATACAGCACTTTTGCACCGGCATCTTGCAGTTCCTTCGCATAATGTATGTTCGATTCCTCATCAAACCGGGCTTTTAGCTCGATAAATGCCGTTACCTGCTTACCTTTTTCGCATGCCTTTAAAAGGGCTTCAATAATCTTGGAATGATCGGCTGCGCGGTAAAGTGTAATCTTAATTGAGCGAACCTTTTCATCAACGGCAGCTTCGTTAATAAAACGAATCACGTAATCGTAACTGTGGTAAGGGAAATGAAGCAGATAGTCGCGCTTCGAAATGGCATCGAACATCGAATGTTCGTCGTCGAGCGATTTTATACGCAAGGGCTGTAAGGCTTCATAATGGATTCCTTTCAGGTTAAAGGTGGGAAAGCCCATCAAATCGCCAAAATTATGGTAGCGGCCACCCGGTGTTAAATCTCCCTTGTTTAAATCGAATACTTTATTCAATATATCGAGGAAATCAACAGGCATCGATTTATCGTACAACAAACGGGTTGGATGTCCTTTAACACGCGCTGTTAATCCTTTCTTTACTTTTTTTAGCAGGCTCCCGCTAAATTCATCTTCGAGCGGCAATTCAGCATCACGCGTCAATTTAATGCTATATGCTTCTACAATTTCATATTCCTGAAACACTTGAAGCTGGAGACACAAGCGCAAAACATCGCCAAGAATAATTACAGACTGCTTACCTTTTTCAATCGGCAGTGGCAAAAAACGCGGGACCTTTCGCGAAGGAATTTCAACCACAAAATATTCGAATTTTCGCGGACCGGGTTTGTCGAAATCGCACAGCTTCAAGGCAAGGTAAATCGACTTATCGTCGAGCAACGGCGCTGGTTTGCCCGCAACAATTTCCATGGGTTTTATGTATGGCTTAACCGCTTCCTCGAAGTATTTGCGCACAAAAACTTCCTGCTTCTTACTGAGTTGCTTTTCTGTAATGATAAACACATTGCGCTCGGCAAGTTCCTTCAGTATTTGGCTCCAGAAAATCGTGTTGAACCGATCTTGATCTCGTTGAACGATTCGCTCAATTTTACGCAATACGTCTTTGGGGCTCTCCTTTAATTGCTTCCGGGTTTTCAGAACCAATTGATTCAATCGCTTCCACTCGGCAACGCGAATACGGTAAAACTCATCGAGGTTGGAGGAAAAAATGGCCAAAAACTTCATCCGTTCATATAGCGGAACCGTTGGGTCTTCTGCCTCCTGAAGCACTCGCTGGTTAAACGAAAGCCAGCTTAAATCGCGGTTGAAATATTCTTTCTTACGGTTCATTCGCTGCTTTTGGGGAAATCGTAAAAAAGGAGTTTGCCGCAAAGCGGAGTA
>CANMGM010000228.1 GCA_947497195.1 Bacteroidota bacterium | reverse complement strand
CCGGTAAACTGTCGCTTGCATTTTGCTCCGTGTAATCCAAATTGCTCTCCATCACGATACGACGAATGGCTAAACCAGCACCAATATAAAAGCGATTGCTGTAATTCCCGGCAAACGAGAAACTGGTCTCGCCAATTCGACCGCGACGCTCTATAACGCCAGTCTGATAAACGCCCCCATTTAGTGGGCCATAATTACTTGTGTAACCAGATGAACCGCTGAGTGCATCAATTAAATACGCGTTCCAGGCTAAACCGGCTCCTAATGGATTTAAGTTCAATGAATCAACCGTTCCTGCACCTTCAATAAATGCATTTACCATCGAATTCTGTGCATTGCTTCCGCTAAACCGAATGATCTCGCACAGATTTGCCTGTTTGTTGTACCCTACCGAAAATGTTGTACTCAACCAGCCCTGTGTTTTCAATCGATTTGCATTGGGACTAAATGCTACCAAGTGGATGTTGGGAATGTTAAAATTAACCTTGCGGTCATCATCGCCCGAGCCAAGGTAGTTCGACTTTACGGATGCTACAGCTAATCCCGCCGAAATTCCCCACTCCGATTGCCGATATAAACCAAGACCTGCCGGATTTATACTAGCACTCGTAAAATCGCCACCAATTGCTCCGGTAGCCCCGCCCATTGCCCTCGAGAGCGCTGTACCTCCCATGGGCGTCCAGCTGTAGAGAATTGCATCGTCGGCATTTTGCGAAAACAGCCATGATTGCATGGCTGTTAAGATGAGAACTAGACCTGTACGTTTCATGGCTGTAAGTTAACGACGTGAACCATTTGTGCGCGGACTAACACTACCACCGCCCGATCTGGAACCACCGCCCGATGAACCTGAATTCATGCGCGGACTGCTGCTGTTGTTAAAGCTTCCGCTTGAACGACCGCCGCTGTTGTATTGCTGCTGCGGACGAGATTCTCCGCGCGAACCGCCTGAGCGTGAAGGTGCCTGGTATTCATTTCGTGGAGCAGAATAATTGTTGCGTGGCTGAGAACTTTCGCGCGGTTGGTAATTCTGACGGCGATCTTCGCGCTGCGGCTCGTTTCGTTGCTGATATTTAGGCTCTTCGCGACGCGGACTTTGATAATCGCGGTAAGAAGGACGCTCAGTGTTACGTGAAGGCGCTTCGTAAGAAGGTCGAGAAGGCTGAGTGCTGTTAGATGGACGTTGCTCAGGACGATTGTAGATGTTCTCTTGACGTGAAGGATAGCTTGGACGAACCTGCTCAGAAGGACGCGTGTTGTTATCGTTGCGTGATGGCGCTGTTGGCCGTGTCTGATCAGATGGACGAGTATAGTTTTCTGAACGAGAAGGCACGTTTGGTCTCACAGGAGCAGGGCTATAAGAATCGGGCCGACGATTCTCGGTGCGACCTACTTGATTTTCGTTGCGAATAGCGCCATTGTAGTTGTATGCCGGCGCATTCGGACGGGCAACTGCATTTGGTGAATCGTTGTTGCGAACCGGCGACTGGATGTTTGGCTCGCGTGTAACCGGCGTTTGGGGGCGAGTTAAAGGCGACTCCGGACGGTTATCGGTCGTTGGACGAGTCGAAGGACTCACTGGAGCACTTGAGTAAGCATCGGCCTTGGTTGGACGCATTACGCCTTGCTGAATGAGTTGGTCTTTGCCCGATACGGCATTGCCTGGCTTGGTTTGAGCCGTTGGTAAGGACGGATTCGCATCGGGCTTACCAACTTGTGCTGCACCGGGTTTTGTTTGGGCAGTTGGCACAGAAGGACGAACATCGGGATTAGTAGCTTGGTTTACACCGGGCTTGGTCGTTGATTGCGCATCGTTCTTCGATGGTTTTGAATCGGCCAAAGTTGGTTTCGCAGAAGAGCTGGGTTTAACAGCGGTTCCGGCTGTGGTAGTTGGTTTGCCACCTGCAAGCGTACCGCTTACTTTTCCACCATCAACAACCTGGTAGTTTGTTCCAATCTTGTTTCCTAAACTTGACGACAGCGTCGACATTCCTGAGAAACCGCTTCCACCACCAACAGCACCGGTATTTGCTCCGTAGTAAACAGAATTACCGTAGTTGTAAGTATTTTGATCGTAGCTGTTGTAGTACACCGGATTGTTGTACATCGAATTCATCATCATACCATATGCAAAACCATTGTTGAAGCCATTCATATAACCGGCACCATAACTATATGGTGAGTAGAAGTATGGATTGTATGCGAAAGGCGAAAAACAAGGGTTATATCCCCAATTGTTCCATCTCCATGGGTTATAATAGGAATACGGATTGTATCCCCATGAATTCCAGCCAAAACCTACGTTCCAACCGCTCCATGAATTCCACCCAAAGCTAACGCCTGGTGAAGACCATGTATTCCAACCCCAGGGAACAGCTGGGTTAAAGAAACTATAGCTTGAATAAATTGAATTGCCAAATACGAATGGATCGTAAGAATACCAATACGCATTGGTGAAAAACGGATCGTAATATCCAAACCCTGCATTTGGTCTGTTAAAACGACGAATACGCGACGCATACATGTAATCGTAGTAATCGTCCATATCGTAATCGTCTTCGTAGTAATTGTTGATAACGGTTGTTTCGCCATCAGGCTGCGGAGGTGCAGGTGTATAATCATACACACGGCTGTCGTCTGTTTCTGTATTGCGATCGGCGCTGCGGTTTTCGTCGAGAACCTGCGAAGGCTCTGTTGCTGCCGCATTGAGTTTTTTTAGTTTTTTCTGCTCACGGCGTGCATCAGCAAGTGAATAATATCGATCATCGGCTTCGTGGCTTGCCGTATTTTTGTTGGAAGCGCAGGAACTTGTGATAACCATCACAGTAACTGCTAAAAATGCCATTGTTTTCATAAGGCTATTTTTGTTGAGGTGAGCGTGCATCATTTCAGATTCTCTTGATTCGAATTAATTACCTTTGCGGCAACGTTCGCAAATTTACAAATACCATACCACAAGATTTCCATGAGCAAGGATATTTCGACACGCGCAGAAAATTATTCCAAATGGTACAACGATATCGTGACCAAAGCAAATCTGGCCGATAATTCAGCCGTTCGCGGTTGCATGGTAATTAAGCCTTACGGATATGCGATTTGGGAAAAAATGCAGCAGGCGCTCGATAAAATGTTTAAAGATACCGGGCATGTTAACGCGTATTTTCCGTTGTTTATCCCAAAATCATTCTTAAGCAAAGAAGCTGCACACGTAGAAGGTTTTGCGAAAGAATGTGCAGTTGTTACGCATTACCGTCTAAAAAACGATGAAAACGGAAAAGGTGTAATTGTAGACCCCGATGCTAAACTGGAAGAAGAACTTATTGTTCGTCCAACTTCCGAAACCATTATCTGGAATACGTACCGCGAGTGGATTCAGTCGTACCGCGATTTGCCATTGCTTATTAACCAATGGGCCAATGTAGTTCGTTGGGAAATGCGCACACGACTTTTTCTTCGTACGGCTGAGTTTCTCTGGCAGGAAGGCCACACCGCGCATGCAACAGCCGAAGAAGCGGTCGAAGAAACTGAGAAAATGTTGGAGGTTTACGCCCATTTTGCAGAAACATTCATGGCCATTCCGGTCATAAAAGGACGTAAGACCGCCAACGAACGTTTTGCAGGAGCCGTTGATACCTATTGCATCGAAGCCATGATGCAGGATGGCAAAGCCTTGCAAGCGGGAACATCGCATTTTTTGGGACAAAATTTTGCCAAAGCATTCGACGTGAAGTTTACAGGTAAAGACGGAAAGCAAGATTTTGTGTGGGCCACATCATGGGGCGTTTCTACCCGATTGATGGGTGCCTTGATCATGACACATTCCGACGATCAGGGATTGGTGCTTCCACCCAAACTGGCACCTTTCCAAGTAGTTATCGTCCCCATTTACCGCTCCGATGAAGAGTTTCAGAAGGTGTGTGATGCCGGTAAAAGCATCAAACAGGAGCTCGAAAAAGCTGGGATTTCGGTAAAACTCGACGACCGCGACACACATAAGCCGGGATTCAAATTCAACGAACACGAATTGCGTGGCGTGCCGGTGCGCATTGCGATTGGCCCGCGCGACCTCGAAAACGGCACAGTTGAAATTGCCCGCCGCGATACACTCGAAAAAGAGATTCTTCATATTCAGGATTTACCAACGAAAATTGCACACCTTCTCGAACAGATTCAGCAGAACCTTTATACAAGGGCATTAACGAAACGCGAGGAACAGCCTCTTGCCTTCAAACAGTGGTAGCGAAGCCGCTGTT
>CANMGM010000227.1 GCA_947497195.1 Bacteroidota bacterium | reverse complement strand
CCAAATGACACCCTTGAGGTAACCCTTGTCTATCATCCGCTTGCGGCAGGATTGTTCAAACACTCCATTCAATTTGTAACAAATTCGACTCCTGAAGCTGCTCCATTCACATTTTCGGGTTCTATCGACAAGTTATTGAACGATAATTTGTTGCATTGTGTAGACTTCAAGCCGAAGGCAAAAGGAGAATCAGCAGTAATTGAAATGCAGGCCTTACACCGGGCATTTATTAGCGATGCAATTAGCGGAAAACCGCTTCAGCAGGCAGAAATAACGTATATCGACAAACAAGGAAATGTGAGTACGATTCAATTGAATAGCTCAAACGGATACCTTGAATATAAAACCGCGGTGGGGTATTATGCCCTCATTGTGAAAGCACCAGGCTATGAGGCCTTGTTGTTAGAGCAGTTTATTAGCAGCAGAAGTACATCACAAAATTATATGCTAACGCCTGAAAAGTCTGAGCAATTGGTTGTTGCAAAATCTGATGTCGCACCACGGCCTATTAGCGATACCTTGGATAATTCGATATACAAACCGAATCATATTGTATTCCTCATTGATGCATCCGGATCGATGAAGGAAGAAAATAAATTACCGCTTTTAAAAAAGGCAATTATCCGACTTACCGAACCGCTGCGAAGTTCAGATTTCATATCCATCATTGCCTATGCAGATGACGTTGAAATATTGGTTTCCAATACACCGGGAAATAAGAAAACAGAGTTACGTGAAGCTATTAACTCACTTAAAGCGGATGGAATAACAGCCGGGGCGGCAGGATTAAATAAAGCCTATGAATTAATTCTACAAAACTACATTGTTGGGGGAAATAATCAGATTTTGCTGGCAACAGATGGTGTATTCAGGTTATCGGCAAACCAGCGAAAATCTGTAGAATTGCAGGCAAAATCGGTTGAAAAGCCTGTTGTTTTAAGTATTGTGGCTTTAGGAAATGATGATGCAGCACTTAATATGCTCAAGAATCTTAGTCAAAAAGGAAATGGTAATTTAATGCATCTCAATGATTCATCGAAGGATAGGATTGACTTGATTTTAAATGAAATTGTAAATCGTTCGCTTCGCTAATTGCGCTTGATTGATTTATTTCATTAACTCTGTTTCCCATTTAAGATGGTTTTTTAGTTTTGCTTGAATGAATTAAAGTACGATGCTAGAAACACTGGAATTATTTTTTAATCAAGGTAAAATAGATAAAGACAGGCGAAATGAATTTCGAAGATTCCTGGAAAGCACAGCAACTGATAACGAAAAAAGATTGCGCTTAATTTCTGATTTGTTTGAATTTGGTAAGAATAAAATCAATTCCGGTTCTGAAAATGTTGAGATCTTTGAAATGCTTTCAACAACGGTTCGTATGTTGTTTCAGTTATCCCAATCCGATAATGCGGTAAAAACGGCATTCAGTCCGGGTGTTTCATGCAAGGAAATGATTATAAATCATATTTTTAATGCAAAGGAAAGACTTGATATTGCTGTATTCACCATAAGTGATGACGAAATTACCGCTGAAATTTTACGCGCCTGGAAACGCGGTGTTGAAGTGCGTATTATAACCGACAATGATAAGTCGCTGGACGAAGGTTCAGATATTTATTTGTTGGCTAAAAACGATATTCCGGTAAAGGTAGATAATACGCCTCGCCACATGCACCACAAATTCTCTATTTGTGATGGAATCTATGTGTTAACCGGTTCTTATAACTGGACACTTTCGGCAGCTCGATTCAATCAAGAGAATGTTATTGAACTCGATAATCAGACGATTGCAGATCAGTTTCAGGCAGAATTTAACTTGCTTTGGGAAAATCTCGACGATTATTAAAATCGATTAATTATTCTATCCTATCGTTTTGATCAATTTCTCTCACGCCTCGTTTTATGCGTGCACTTTCGACAAGTGATCTGATTTGATGAAATTTATTCGACGAATCAACAAAGCCGATTAATCCAATTTGAGGGTTACTTTTATCGCTGCTTATTAGAACAATATTCCCGATGCCTACCATGCGCTGCCAAAATGAAGCATGGTATTGTAAGTCTTTGATGCGGTAAAGTTCTATTGTTTCCATTGAACGCGAAAAAATTCCCCGGCTAATAATAAGCCGTTGGTTGCTGAGGCGATAGCGTGTATAACGAATTTTTAGGTATGTAATTAAAATGAGAATAAGCCCCAAACCAAAAGCGGCGATGAGCAGTCCTCCAAGAAAATAGCTTCCGGCCTGATTCCAGTGAGACGGATTTTCTTCCCATACAATTGCTTCATCTTCTATGTTTGGGGCGTTTGTGGTCATAGTTTATATTTTAGGCACGAGCATATTCCGTCCAAAGATAGCGAGATTTTACAATCATTATTGTTTAGAATTCGTGTAGCGTTTTCGCGGCGAAAAAAATTATTTGAATTTAAACCGTTCTGTTTTATATCTTTGCACAAGAAGATTCGACATGAGAAATTCAACACTTTGGTCTGAAGAAGAAGATTTCGATACGCTCCTTATGGACGTTGAGGAGCGACAAATTGTTTTGTTCAATGATGATGTCAATACCTTTGACAATGTAATACGTTGGCTTGTGGAAATATGCGACCACAATCCCCTCCAAGCCGAGCAATGTGCATTTATTGTGCATTATAATGGTAAATGCTCCGTTAAAAATGGATCTGTCGAAGAATTAAAACCTCGCGCTTCGGCCTTGCTCGATCGTGGATTGTCTGTAGAGATTCAGTAATTTTCTTTTTCGTTTAATGGCGAATAGCCACGTTCCGCATTGAAACGCCATTCTTTCCGAAAACGCGCAGCGAATAAATCCCGGAAGGAATTGAAGCACAATTAACCTGAACGATTGTATTGTTTTTCTCCAGCCCTTGGCTTAAAACAATTCTTCCATCCAAGGCAATTAGTTCGATATACTCCGCATCATGATTTACATTTGAAACGTTAATCGTGAATTGCGTGTTTGCAGGATTTGGATAAACACAAATTCTATTTGATTCGATTGCATTAAAACCTGCAGTAGGATCGGGAATAAAATTCGCTGTGAAATTAAAGTTGCTTGTAGTAAGGCTTGTCGTAAATACCGGATTCTGGACATTTGTAATTATCGGATTGGCATCCCAATGCGAGAAGAGATAACCCGAATCGGCGATTGCCTCAATTTGAATGGGAATTCCTTTAAAATAAGTTCCATTCCATGGATACTCGCTTGGGGTTATTGTGCTGATTTTAATTCGTCCTGATTGCAACGGGGCAACATCCAGATTTACCTCGCATAGACCCGTAATACTATATTGTGCTATGTAATCTTCACGCAGTGCATCCGGTCTGCAAGCTAATTCTTCCAAAAATACCTGATGCCGCTGAAACAACTCGTTCATTTGTCCGCTTACATTGTTTGGATCGCCCCAGCGTGCAAATTCTTTGGGCATTTCTGCTACCGATCGGTTAAAGCGATCATCTGCCACCGCTTGCAGGCTATCGGGTAAATAGGTGGAGTTTAACAAATCGGCAGTTCGGTTCAGAAAGTAGTTCTTGTACTGTGTGTTTTGCAAACTTTTAAGCCACATGTTTGAGTATGGATTGTTTTCGCTATCTGCCGTAAGTCTTTCGAGTGCATTGAACTGACAATCGGTCCAACCATTGGGATTTAAGCCCAATTCTAAATCTTGAATACAAAATTTCCAGGGGCTGAGCGAATCTTTGCGGAACATTTTAATATTGTTTTGCGGCCAGTCGGCATTCGCCATAAAGAGTTCCGCAACAATATAATCGGTGTAGTTCTCGAGGTCGAAAAATTGACCGGCATCATCCAAATAACTTTCACTAGTTAAAGGCAGTTCATTCCATTGCTCACGCGCAGCCCAAAAGCCCTCGGTGCTTCCCTCTACTGCACGCAAAACTCCTCCATAAAAATAACTCAGCGAAAGTAAATCAAGGTCATCTCCAGCATTTTCATAAATCTCAAAATACTCCTGGTCGAATTTCTCACGCAATTCGTACAAACCAAAATAGTTGCCATTGATATACACCGAAACCGGTCGCCATTCCATATATAAATTATGTGTGGGTGTTTTGCCCATCATGCGCACCTGTGCGGCATCTTTGTATGGCATAACCATCCACTGGTTGCTGCCGTTTCGCAGATAAATACTGCTGTATTTATTCCGGTTTGGACGGTCGGGAATTAATTCTTGGTAAACAGGACCTTCACCTAAAATCGAATGGTCGAAATCGAGACGAAACGAAT
>CANMGM010000226.1 GCA_947497195.1 Bacteroidota bacterium | reverse complement strand
TGGTTAAACTACCAGAAGACCAACAAAAGGAATTGCGCAAAGGCAAAAGCCATCCCTATACCAATATGATTTACCGCAAAGGCCGTCTGCGTCCGCACGGAAGCCAGTTGCAATCCATGACTTTAAACACACAAAAACAATGAACTTCGAAAATATACTCACAGCATCCGAGGCGGGCATTTTTACCATCACCATCAACCGGCCCGACAAGCTCAATGCCTTGAATCACAAAACCATTCAGGAAATCGGTTTGGCCATTCGCCTCGCAAACGATGATGCGTCGGTACGTGGAATTATCATTACCGGTTCGGGCGAAAAAGCCTTTGCAGCTGGGGCAGACATTAGCGAGTTTGCCGATTTTAACCGCCACGAGGCCGAAAAATTGAGTCGCGACGGAAACGATGTGTTTACCTCCATCGAACATTCTCCAAAACCGGTAATTGCAGCGGTGAATGGATTTGCACTTGGTGGAGGCTGCGAACTGGCTATGGCCTGCCATATGCGCATTGCCAGCGAAAATGCACGTTTTGGTCAGCCCGAAGTAAACCTCGGTGTTACGCCCGGTTATGCCGGTACGCAGCGCCTGGTGCAGCTCATCGGTAAAGGCAAGGCGCTCGAATTCCTCATGACCGCCGATATGATTCCATCTGCCGAAGCCTTACATCTTGGTTTGGTAAATCATGTGGTGCCACAGGCTGAGTTGATGAATAAATCGCGCGAAATACTTGCAAAAATTGCCACGAAAGGCCCGCTGGCTATTGCCGCCGTAATTCGTTGTGTGAACAGCTATTTTGCCTACGACCAGGATGGTTTCGAGACCGAAATCAGCGAATTTTCGGAGTGCTTCGAAAGCGAAGATTTTAAGGAAGGAACTCGCGCCTTTTTAGAAAAGCGTAAAGCAGAATTTACGGGGAAATAAACGTTGAATCCGCTTCGCCAGCTCGCATCGCAGACGGCCATCTACGGCCTCAGTTCCATCGTGGGTCGCCTGCTCAATTATTTGCTGGTTCCACTGCATACCCGTGTATTTAATCCGGGCGAATTTGGTGTAATAACCGAAATGTACTCCTATGTAGCCTTTCTGCTCATCGTTCTTACGTACGGCTTTGAGACCGCATTTTTCCGATTTGCCCGCAATGAAGAAGATTCCGAGAAGGTATATGCAACGGCTTCTTTATCCTTGCTGCTAACTTCGGCTGTTTTTGTGGGGCTATGTCTGGTGTTTTCAAATCCATTGGCCAATGCCATCGACTACCCATTGCATCCCGAGTATATTGTTTGGTTTGCGCTAATACTCGCCACCGATGCCATTACGGCGATTCCATTTGCGCGATTGCGGTTAGAGAACAAGGCTTTTCGCTTTGCCTTGGTGCGCCTACTAAACATTGCAATTAACATAGGACTCAATCTGTATTGGCTGTGGCTTTGTCCCTATCTTATTAAAACCGGACAGATGCCCGCATGGCTCGGTCAAACCTACGACCCTTCGATTGGCGTGGGGTATGTGTTTTTGGCCAATCTTTTTGCAGGACTGGCTACCGTTCTGGTTTTGTTGCCGGGAATGTTGCGGAATTGGGGCCGTCCGGTGTATGCGTTGTGGACCAAAATGATGGCTTATAGTTTACCGCTTTTGGTTGGAGGCCTGGCGGGAATAACTAACGAAATGTTTAGCCGGGTGAGTTTAAAATATCAGCTGCCTGCCGAGGTGGCCATGGATGAACTCGGTATTTTCGGTGCCTGCTACAAAGTGGCCATTTTGATGACCATTTTCATTCAAACATTTCGTTTTGCTGCCGAACCTTTCTTCTTTTCGCGTGCCAAAGACAAGAACGCGACTGCGTTGTATGCAACGGTGATGCATTGGTTTATTATTGCCTGCAGTGCCATTTATTTGGTGGTTATGCTGGGCATGCAATGGGTTCAGCTCTTTGTGGGCGAGGAGTTTAGGGTTGGCCTCTCGGTTGTTCCGGTGCTGCTAATGGCGAATTTATTTCTGGGCGTGTTTTACAACCTCAGCATCTGGTTTAAACTCAACGACAAAACCGGCCTTGGAGCCTGGATGGCCATAGGAGGCGCATTACTCACCATTTTTTTGAATGCGCTGCTAATTCCGCGCTACGGTTACGAAGGCGCATCTTGGGTAACCTTTGTTGTTTATGCCTGCATGATGGTGGTCTCTTATCTATTAGGTCAAAAGCATTATCCCATTCCGTATAATTTAGTACGCTGCATCGGATATCCTTTATTGGCTGTGGGTTTGGTTTATTTTTTTGAGCGAATTTCGACACACATTCCCGATGCCAATCCGGTAATTGCCTTATTTTGCCTTATGGCATTCCTTGCAATTGTATGGTTGGCCGAACTACGTAAAAAATCCTTATTTTCGTCGCAATCTAGCACCTAAATCCAACATGAAAGTAAAGGTCATTAACCGCTCCGAAAATTCATTGCCCGAATACGGAACGGCACATGCGGCAGGACTCGATCTAAGGGCAAACCTAAATATGCCCATGGTGCTCGAGCCGCTTAAACGTGCCTTGGTTCCTACCGGTTTATTCTTGGAATTGCCCATTGGCTATGAGGCGCAAGTTCGCCCACGTTCGGGGTTGGCCATAAAACACGGTATTACGGTGCTGAATAGTCCGGGCACCATCGATGCCGATTACCGCGGTGAGGTAATGGTAATCCTGGTCAATCTATCGGACGAAGCATTTACCATAAACCATGGCGAGCGCATTGCCCAGCTTGTTATGGCAAAACACGAACAAATAGAATGGGATACGGTTAGCGAACTCGAAGAAACTGCGCGTGGAGCAGGAGGATTTGGACATACCGGAAAACTATAAGCATAGCACATCATGAGAATTATCATACCCATGGCCGGCATGGGAAAACGCATGCGGCCGCACACCTTGGTAACACCAAAGCCGCTCATTGAATTTGCCGGAAAGCCCATGGTGCATCACATTGTGGAAGAACTGGCAAAAACATGCCACGAGCCCATCGAAGAAATTGCCTTCATCATTGGTCGTTTTGGCGAACAGGCCGAAAAAAGCCTCATTGCTGTGGCCGAAAAGCTTGGCGCCAAAGGAAGTATTTATTATCAGGACGAACCGCTCGGCACCGCACATGCTGTTTTGTGTGCGAAAGAATCGCTGAAAGGAAAGGTAATTGTGGGCTTTGCAGACACACTTTTTAAGGGCAATTTCGAACTCGATGAGTCAATGGATTCCGTAATCTGGGTGCAGCAAGTGGCCGATCCGCGTGCATTTGGTGTGGTAAAGCTTAACAGCAATAACCTCATCACCGATTTCGTAGAAAAGCCACAGGAGTTTGTTTCAGACCTCGCCATTATCGGTATTTATTATTTCAAGGATGGCGAAAATCTGCGGAGCGAATTGCAGTATCTTATCGATAATGATTTGAAGGAAAAGGGCGAATATCAAATTACCAATGCGCTCGAAAATATGCAGCGAAAGGGATTGCGATTCGCACCCGGAAAAGTGGCCGAATGGCTCGATTGCGGAAACAAAAATGCTACGGTCGATACACACAGCCGCTGGCTGCAGTTGAATCCGCATACCAACACCATTGGCGAAGGTTTAACCTCTGAAAATGCGGTGGTGGTTCAACCTTGCTTCATCGGCAATAATGTAAAACTTAGTAATTCGATAATAGGGCCAAATGTTTCTATTGCCGATGGAACAACCATAAGTAACAGCGTGGTGCAAAATTCCATCATCCAGAAAAATACAAGCATCCAAAATAGTGTAATCGATAATGCTATGATTGGAAGCCATGCCGAAGTTAAGGCCTCAATGAAATCTTTCAGTTTAGGCGATTATTCGGTCGCGACAGTAGAATGAATCCTTCGTTAGCATTACACATTCTTTTTGTTTTAGTGCTGTCGTTTTATTCATGTAAAACGGGCAAAAAATCGGTTGAGGTAAAGTCAGACGGGAACAAAGGCGCTATCTCTGAAAAAGAGCAATTGGATTTTGATTATCTGTTTTTTGAGGCTCAGAAAGATAAGATTTTAGGCAACGATGCTCAGGCGGTGGCAAAGTTTAATCAGGCCTTGCGAATAATTCCCCGAAATGCCGCAACTCATTTTGAGCTTAGTCAGCTCTACTTAAATTCGGCCAATCTCGAATTGGCTGAGATACATGGCCAACAGGCGGTTAAAGCCGACCCCTCAAATTTATGGTATAAAAATTCGCTGGCTACCATTTACGAACAGCTCGGAAAAAACGCACAATTATTGAGT
>CANMGM010000225.1 GCA_947497195.1 Bacteroidota bacterium | reverse complement strand
CGGGAACACGATTGCCTTAAGGATTATAAAATCGCCGGCATTGCTTTCTTTTTCGGCGATGCGGTTGTGGAATTTACCTGCTACGGGATCGATTTTCCACAGCGCAAATTTCAATCCCGTAGCATCCAGCGTAGTGTCGATGGAGGCGGTAGTCATTCCCCGAATGATATATACCGGCATCACCTCGAACACCTGTCCGTCGAGCTTCATCACCTTGAGTTGCGCACCCACGGCAATGTCGCCTTCCTGAATGGCATATTTTACTTTATCGGGCGCTTTGTTCACTCCCTCTAGAATTACCATCGAGTTGCTTGTAAAAACCGTATCGCCCGGCGAAAGCGCGTGATCCTGTTCTTCCTGCCAGCCGGCTCGTGCCTTCGCTTTTTCTTCGGGCGTTTCGACTTTGGCGTAGGTTACGTGTGTAAAAATATCCTTGTGCAGGTAATGCTTGGTTGCAGGTTCGGCCACGTTGCCCATGCGCGGATTGGTCTGAATGAATGGATTTAGCGTGAAATCCTTGACCAATTTACCCTGTCCATTTTTTCTGAAATAATCGACGTTGTAATACACATTGATGCCTCCTGTCGAATCGCCACGGTACATCACATGGTAATCGCCCATGGGAACGGTATCGTTTCGGGCAAGAAGAATATTCTCGTTATTCGGAAATTCTTTACCCAAATCAAATGCACTGGTATTGCGCGAAATGAATTCTTTCTTGCCGGCCGAAATCAACGAACCGAGCAATACCAATCCAAAGCCGATGTGCGCAATCGAAGGTCCTGCCTTGGGAAGTTTTCCTTTCAACACGCGGAACAAATAATCGGCATTGGCGCAAACCACAAAGAACGAACTGAATAGCAACACCAGCGGCATTGGTTCGGTGAGTTCCACCAGCCAGGCTGTAAACGCCGTTAATACTGCCGAAGCAATTAGCGAAACGCTTAGTTTTTTAAAAAGCTCGCGCAGGTTGGTTTCCTTGTATTTCAGAAACTGACCAACAGCCATAATTAAGGCAACAATAATGGCGAAGGGAATTTGCCAGGCATTGAAGTGGGCGATTACATCTTTTTGTGGTGCCAATTGCGCATCGGCCAGCTTGCGGAAGAGTTCGTTTGCCCAAATGCCGTTGAGCCAATTGAAGAACGAAGATAAATTTCCGGCCAGAAATTTATTGATGACCGGCGTTGAGGTGCTAAACGTTATCTGAAAGGCTGAGATTAGCAATACCAGCGCGCCAACAAACATCCAGAACTCGCGCGATGTGGCGCTTTCTTCTTCATCGCCGGCATTTACCTTTTTGTAAATGGTGCGGAATGTAATTACCAACGCCGCAATTAGGAATGCCGCGGTAATCAGCTTCATGAATCCCGAAACAAGGCTTATCACCAACAAAGAGGTGCTGATGGCTATCCAGATAATTTGTGCCTTGTCTTTGAGCACAAAAACCGAAGGCAACCACACGAAAAACAACAGGTAAATGAGCAATTGTCCGCTCATACCCAAATCGGTGAAGGCATGTACCGACGAGTCGCCCAGAATTCCGCTTCGCGTTAAAAATGTAGAATACAGAATGAGAATAAATGAGCTGAAAATGAGGAACAGTGCGGTAACCACCGATTGTCCTTTTTTCTGGTTTACCAACATTACGTGACCGCCGGCAACCAGTGTGAGCCAGGGCACTAGCGAGGCGTTTTCGACCGGATCCCAGGCCCAGAAGCCTCCAAAACTGAGCGATTCGTATGCCCAAGCGCCACCCATCAAAATTCCGGTCCCCAAAATGCAGATGCCGAAAAAGGTCCAGCTCAGGGCAGGCTTAATCCATGTCTGGTATTCGCCGCGCCAGATCCCGGCCATGGCGTAGGCAAACGGAAAGAGTGTTGCCGAAAAGCCGAGGAATAGGGTAGGAGGATGGATTGTCATCCACCAGTTCTGAAGCAGCGGATTTAAGCCGCGCCCATCAAGCGAACGCAGGTAATCGGCTTGTTGCACAAAAGGTAAATCGCGGAAATCGGGATGTTCGCGCAACAACAAAAACGGACTACTACCAATGTGTGCGTCGCCAATATAAACGCCCAGAAGCATCGATGCTAGAAAGCCCTGAACCAGCGCTACAACAGCCATGGTGTGAAGTTCCCAGTCCTTCGCGCTGCGCATCAAAAGCTGCCCCAACACCATGTTCCAAAATGTCCAAAGCAGAAAGCTGCCTTCCTGTCCTTCCCAAAAACACGAAAGAATATACTGCATGGGCATTTCCTTATTGGAATGTTGCCACACGTAGTGGAATTCGAAATAGTGGTTAAAGAGCATCCAGAACAAGGTTCCGATGATGCCAATAACGCCAACCGAATGCGCATGGAATCCGATGCGTGCAATGCGCTGCCAAGTTGAGCGCTCTGTTAAATTGTTTTCGCGCGTGGCAAAGGTGTATGAAATTGCTGCGAGCAGCGCGCCGATAAACGAAAGGACGGTAAAGAGATGTCCGAATTGTCCCAGAAGCGTATGCTCACCCACATAGTTAATTTCCATCCCTCGCCGTTTTTATAATGCGGTTGTCTGTGCCGGTTTATCGGCTTTGAATTCTTTTAATCCTTCTTTCCCGTCGTTGTATTTACTTGGGCATTTCATCAGAATTTTATCGGCGTGAAAAGCTTCACCCTTCATTTTTCCGGTAATAACAACCGATTCTGAACGTTCGAAATCCTGAGGCTTGCTGCCATTAAACAGCACATGCGCTTCGTGGCCTTTGCGGTCAACGAGGTAAAAGCTGAATAAATTGGCGTTTTGCTCAGGGTTGTAAACCATTTCTTTCTTGAGGTTAAGTGTTCCCGCCACGTGAAATTCTTGTCCCGGTGCTTCGACCGCTTCTGCAAACGAGGCATAGGTGCTCGAGTCGAGAAATGTGCTCAAAATGGTTCCGATGGCAACTGCAATAAGCACAATGGCGATGATGTGCGTTTTTTTCATAGCCTTTAGTCTTTGTGTTCGTTTTCCATGTTGCGTATGCGGCGATCGAGGCGAAAAAGCCAGATTGCCAAGCCTGCAAAAACGATGGCGATTACTGTAACAACAACATAAATTTTACCGTCGGCACGAAACTGGTCGGCCATTTCGGCTTCGCCCTGCGCTAACAGGTTACCCGAGTGGGCGAGTACCAACAGAATAAATAGGAATAGTGATTTCAATGCTTTCATGTAAATCAGGCTTGAAGTTTTTTCATCATCCGGCGGTGATGAAGCATTTTGATTCGGGCGCCAAGTTGAGCAAGCCAGGCGCCAATAAGTATCCACCCGATAACTGCAGGATAAAATACCCAGCGCATGGCACTGTTGAGGTCGTATGCCGAAAAGGCCGGATTTCCGCCATTGCCAGGATGCAGGCTGTCGACCTTATTGAGTCGCGGATACACCATCAGAAACACGATGAGCAGCACAAATGCGAAGATGTTGTAAACAGCCGACACCCGTGCCCGCTTTTGTTCTTCATCGAGCGATCCGCGCAAAATGAGGTAAGCAAAATAGATGAGCAGGGTAATTGCCGCGCCGTTGAGTTTGGGGTCGTTAACCCACCATCCTCCCCAGGTAAAGCGAGCCCAGATGCTTCCGGTAACAATACCCAGCATGCCCAGTAAAATGCCCGCTTGTGCATAGTGTTCAGCGTAAAAATCGTCGTAAAGCCTGTTTTTCGATAATGAGCGGATGCTGTAATACAGCGAAACGGCCATCATTGCCATCATACCAAACCACATGGTAACGTGGTAATACAAATTGCGGATGGTTTCGTTGAGCACAAAGAGCCGCGGAACAGGACCAAGCATGCCCCAAACAAGCGAATAGCCAACGAGTAAAACTCCGGCTATTTTCCATCCGGCGTGCATTCCGTTTCGTGGTAATGATTGATGGTTCATAAAAACAGTCGCAAGGTACGCAAGAAATAAATCGTGTTGATGGTAAAAAGGTTCATTGTTCTAGAATATTCCTTCCGATATTCATTAAAAATTCTCAACTTTTCCGAAGAAACACGAATCGCGCATGGACACCTCATCCTTTATGTCTCAGCCCCCAAACCCTAGAGCGGCAGAATATGCAGGTTTCTGGATGCGAGTAGCGGCCACCTTGCTCGATTTAATTATTTTGAATTTCGCGATGGCTTTGTTTTTAGGTGGCGCCACTTTCGACTACACAGCGTTTCATGCCGAATTCAGAGGTCCGGGCTTGATTGCTGGTTGGCTCTACTTTGCCTTGATGGAATCATCGCACAGGCAAGCCACCT
>CANMGM010000224.1 GCA_947497195.1 Bacteroidota bacterium | reverse complement strand
TTGATCCATTGCCTTCGGCGACCTACTTTCTTTTCTTGAAAAAAGAAAGTAGGCAAAGAAATTCAAGGAAAATAAAATGCTTCAGCGCTCTCTTCAAATTCCGTTGAAATCCTAGAAAACCTGATAAATCAGTTTTCTGCATTTCTTACCGGCCTTTGAATTCATGCCAACGCTGGCCCGCTTTATTTTCCTTTTGCCAACGCACTTTTCTCGTACATGTATTCATTGCCTTAAAATGAGGCGGCTCCATCGAAATAACATTTTTTGCAAGCTTTTTACTGTTTTCAAAGATTTACTTGCATTTTAATAGCACTCTTTTTTGAATGCAAGTCAATATTGATAAAGCATAGACCACTTTTTCTTGTTTGACTATTTAATTAAAAAAATCGCTGTTGCCCGCGTATTGCCCTCACCAAAAACATGAATCTGCCACACTCGCATAGTAAATACAGCACAATGCCTTAATTCATCCTAACTCAAAAACACCTCTACCGCATCGCCGTTCACCTCTACCTGCACATGCTCCTGCAGTGTGGTCGAAAGCGATAAGCCAACATAATCGCAGCGTACTGGAAATTTCGGATGCGCGCGGTCTACCAACACGCAAGCCTGCACCGATGTTAAAGGATAGTCAAGAAAACTGCGGATGGCGTACATCATCGTGCGGCCGGAGTTCTGTACATCATCGATGATGATTACCGTTTTGTCTTTGAAATCAAGTGATGAATCGAACGAAATACTTACTTCAGCGAGCGGATTTACTTTATTGATTTTCAATGAATGAACTTGAAAGTCTTTGTGCGCAAAATCCTTTAAATACCCGGCCAGAATCTGCGCCACAGCATAACCTCCCGACTCGATTCCAAAGAGGATAACCGAAGCATCCATATTGTGCTCATAAATCTGCAAAGCCATACGCTGCAACTTCTGGTGTGCTTTTCGGGAATCGAGAATAAGCCTTCGGTTCATAATGCTGCTAAAATACGAACTCAATTCCAACAATACGCTATTTTTGCAAACGCAATGAAATTCAATCTACTCCATTTTCTTGCTATGTGCATTGCCTTTATGGCATATTCACCTGTATTGCAGGCGCAAGATTTAATTTTCATGCGTGAGGACGATGAAATACTCGAATGCATCATCCTCCAAACCAGCGACTCCAGTATCGTTTTTCGGCTTATGGATCCGCAAGACGACCAGGAATACGAAGTGCTTTCGCATTTAACATATGGTTTTCTGCTAGAGAGCGAAGCCATCAGCAAGGGACTGAAAAGCGAACGCTACCAGTTCGAGTTTTATCATACCACAAAGAAACAACGGCCACTTTTCCGCGATGGAAATTCGATATTATTCCGCCTCAGGAACGATACTGCCTCAATGCCACGTCGCGCACGAATTATTGAGCTTGGCTGCGATAGTATACTATTAGAAACCAGAAAAAAGCGTGTTCCGCAGCGACTGGCTTATTCAATTCACGATTTTAGTGAATTTGGCTACACCACGCCGCTTACCGAAGCACTTACAGTATTGATTGCGCCTGTTTCGGCCCTGAAAGACGGATCGTTTTTCTTCTATCGTAAGCTAAATATACAAGATGGCTGGGCCTTTAAATGCAACAGAGCACCAGATGAAGTTTCGCGCTTAATACTAAAACGATATCCCAAAAAAATAAAACGGCAACGCTTGCCCAAAGCGGTGAGGAAGAATAATCGAAAACTTAACGGATATGGCCAGTTAAAATAGCGAGCAACTCTTTTAAATCACTCACTTTATTGGGGTAACCGAGTTTTTCATACGAATGCACGAGGTTGCGCACCTGCCGGCTAACAATATCGATGTTCGGGCAGCTTTCGTAAAAAATACGGTTCGGCTCGAGTTTAAGCTGTTTCAAAAAGGTGTCGATTTCGCGGCGACTAAATACTGCACCACGGCTAAACGGATTGATGTAAAACAGAATAGCCTCATCTTCGCCTTCTTGCTGAATAGCGTATTCGTCGCGATACGCCAGAATAAAGTGTTCGGGCAAATTCACACCGTAAATCGGAATATTTAGGCCCTGCGCAATTACAGAATATACAATAGAGAGCAACAGCGGATTGCCACGTTTAGATTCAAGTACATTGTTGATGAACGAATTCTGTGGTGCGTGGTAATTGCTCGTATTACCAGAGAAATTGTAGACATCAAACAAAATGTGATTAATGACTTTCACCTTTTCGTATGCTGTTAGGTTCGGATTGATTTCGAGCCAGACATCGCGTTTAATTAATTCGATTTGTTTGCGTACCTGTTCGGTATCGAGGTCGGGATATTGGTATCGGCTAATTAAAAGCGTACCTGCCAACAAATCGTTTCCACCGGTTTCGACCCAGAGCAGCAGTTCGGCTTTTACCTGCTCCATCTGGATCGTATGAATGATGTCTTCGATTCGGCCTTGAAGAATGTTGTTGAAGGTGTTCTCCCAAACGTTTTCGAGAGCCGGAATCACATCAGAACCCATTGATAAAATCTGATCCTTGACCGCAACGAATACTACTTCGTCCGGATCTTCCAGCAAATTAATCAGGGCGTTTAATTCGTTATCGGTCATGCGGCAAAATTAGGAAGAAAGTCGGTCGAGCACATCAACAATAAGCTGCTGCATCGGCGGTTTGTAATTTTTACTGTATTCCTTACGCGCACGATTGGCAATGATAACGCATACGGTTGCGGCTTTATGTCCGAGCAAACGCGCAAGCCCAAACAATGCCGAGGTTTCCATCTCAAAATTGGTGATGCTGTGTTCTCCAAATCGAAACTGCATCATACGTTCGTTCAGATTGGGCACGGCCGGCTCGAGGCGAATCTGACGTCCCTGCGGACCATAAAATCCACTTGCCGTGGCGGTAATTCCGGTAAAAAACCCGGGCGACATTTTCTTGAACAACTCCAGATCGCCTTCAACCACATAGGGTGTGTTCAGATTTTCGGGCAATTTCAGCGCCTTGATAATCGCGTCGGTAAGCGCTTTCTCATCTGCATTGGGATGATAGCGATAGAAATGCATCAGTCCGTCGAAACCCAAACCATGCGTCGAAGCCAGCACCGAGTCGACCGGAATGTCTTCGCAAATGGTTCCCGATGTACCAATGCGCACAATTTCGAGTGCCTGCTTCTCTGATTTGGGAATTCGATTCTCGAGATCGATATTCACCAAGGCATCGAGTTCGTTCATCACGATATCGATATTGTCGGTTCCAATTCCTGTCGACAAAGCAGTGATTCGCTTCCCGCGATACATTCCAGTGTGCGTAACAAATTCGCGGTTTTGCACTGTATGTTCGATGCGGTCGAAATGCTTTGAAATTTCCTCTACCCTCCCCTGGTCTCCAACCACAATTACGCGCTCGGCAAGCTGTTCGGGATGCAGTTTGAGGTGGTAAATGCTTCCGTCGGCATTAAGAACTAATTCGGAACTAGGGATTGGCTTCATCAGAATGATTACTTTTGCAGCAATAAAGTAAATAAAGCGAATGAACACTACAAAAAAAATCATCCTTGTTCCTGTTGATTTTTCTCAACAGAGCCTCGTTGCGTTGCACCATGCAGAAGTAATTGCCCAAACGCTTAACAGCGACCTAATGCTGCTCCATGTAACAGGAGATCAGGGCATTATTTCGAGTATTTTTTCATCGGATGATGATAAGGTGCGTACTGAAGTATGGAACCGCATGAACACGTTAACATCAGAAGTTGAGAAGCGCTCGAAACTGCGTGTAACGCCAATGGTGGCCGATGGGAAGATTTATGAAGAAGTTGTTCGTGTAGCCGAAATGGCCGGTGCTACATTTATCGTGATGGGAACAAACGGATCTGAAGGAATCCGCAAGCGTTTTATCGGTTCAAATGCCTTACGCGTAGTTCGCGAAAGCCGTGTTCCTGTTATTTCCATCAAAGGGCAACCCAACCACGATGGTTTCAAACGCATTATTTTACCGCTCGACTTAACAAAAGAAACACGCGAAAAGGTAAATAAGGCGATTGAGCTTTCGCGTTATTTCAAAGCAGAAATTCGTGTAGTATCGATTTTGTTAACGGATGATGAAGAGGTAGTAAATAAGCTTGAACTGCAATTAAATCAGGTAAAGCATTTTCTTGAAAAAGCCGAAGTAGCATGTAGTGCCGAATTGATTAAGGCACCCGAAAATCATGAAAATCTAGGCGAAGAGGTTGTTAAGTACGCGCAAAACAATCAAGGGGATATGATTATGATTATGACGCAGCAAGAGACGAATTTCACCGA
>CANMGM010000223.1 GCA_947497195.1 Bacteroidota bacterium | reverse complement strand
ATTCGAGTTGTTCGAAACGATAGTCGTGATTTCTTTTCCTCCGATGCGGCTTTGGTTGCGGTAGGCATTCATCCATGCGCCCGAGCGTTTGCCTTCCCGCGCATACGGATCGAAATACCATAAGCCGACGTGTGCTCCCGATGTTTTGTTTTTTACTTCATACACTTCAACATCGGGATGAAATACCGGAATGCCTTCCAGCTTTTTGAATTCAAATCCGAAGAGTTCGCCTGCCACCCAGAACATGCCATCGCGCAGGTTATTCAGTTGCAAATAAGGCTTTACCTCGTTTTGATCGAGATCGTAACGTGCTTTGCGCACTTTTTCGGCATAGTAGCGGTAATCCCAAGGTTCGATGCCGAATTTCAAGTTGTCGCGATCTACAATTGCCTGCATATCAGCAACTTCTTCTGCAACGCGCGCCACGGCAGGTTTCCATACCGACTGCATCAGCTCGAGTGCTTTTTCGGGTGTTTTGGCCATCGTATTGTCGAGTCGCCAGTGTGCGTGCGATTTGTAGCCCAGCAGTTTAGCACGTTCGGCCCGCAGTTTTAGAATGGATGTGATGATGCTGTTGTTATCCCATTGCGTTGCGTTATCGCCGCGGTTAACAAACATGGTCCATGCTTTTTCGCGTAAGTCGCGGCGTTCGGCAAACGTTAAGAAGGGCTCAACCGATGAGCGCGTATTGGAGATGATGAACTTTCCGGGGAGTTTTTTTCGATCTGCAGCCTGAGCCGCCGATTCGATGAATGATTGTGGCATTCCGGCCAGATCTTCGGCTTTATCGAAGGCGAGAAAAACCTCTCCCTCATCGTGCAAGAGATTTTGGGAGAAGCGAGTAAAATGTCCGGCGAGTTCCTGATTGATTTCGGCAAGACGTTTTTTGGAAGCGGCATCAAGCTTTGCACCAGAGCGCACGAAATTCGTGAAATATACTTTGCAGAGGCGCTGCTGCTCGGATGTTAAGGTTTTGAACTCGGCTCCGGTATATATCTGTTCGATACGTTTAAACAGGTTTTCGTTCTGGTAAATTTTATCGGAAAGGCCGGCCAGCTTCGGTTCCATTTTTTCTTCCACTTTCTGAAATGCTTCATCGCTGCGGTTCGACCCCCAGATTTCGTAAATCGTGCGCACACGTTCCAGCATAAGTCCGCTTTGTTCCATTGCACGGATGGTATTTTCGAATGTGGCCGGAATGGTTTGGTTGGCAATGGCATCGACCTCCAGGAGATTGGTGGTCATGGCTTGTTCGAGTGCGGGTTCGAAAGCGGCTACATCCACTAGGTCGAAAGGCGGAATTCCTCCAAATGGTCCGCTCCAGGGTTGTGTTAAAAGGTCGGTATTGGGTTGCATGGAAGTAGTGGGTTTGAATTGATCCTGCGCAATAGAAAGATGCGAGGCAAGAATAGTTGCGACGATAAATGATGCTTTAACAGCAGATGATTGCATAACGTTTTTTTGCGAAAAATACGCATTTCGGAACGTGCAATGCAAGGGTTTCTTAAATATCTGACAGATGCAACTGCACCAGTTAGATTTACAATGAATAGTGAAAGAAAAATAGAATTAGCTCGTATTTTATTCTAGGTGACTGTTCAATTTCTAACCAGCATGAGCTTAAAGCACATTTCGTCTGCGCGCAAAAGGTAAAGTCCGGTGTTGGATGCTTTGAATTCATTCAGCCCCGGAGCTAAAATGCCACTTGCAATCGATTTGCCGTCGATCGAATAGAGTTCATAGTTTAACGATGTTGAACCTTGGTTATGCATTATGATGCTTTGCCCGGAGGTTGTTACCGAAACTATATTTTTAGAAGGATTGCCGGGCGAAACACTAGCCAAATTCCCGCATCCGTTGCACAAATTCTGAACGAATGGAGCCAATCTATCTTCAATACTTGCAGTGAAGTTTTGTGCAAGTATTCCCGTTATGGGTGATAAGGCATATACGTTTATCTGATAATTGACCAATGAATCCACAAAATAGGATGAGGCATCCAGTGTCTGGCAATCGATTGTTGCCTCATTGCTCCAATGCATTATGCTTGAATAACTTTTCGAATCCGAAGCACAAAGCAAGCCTGCGGCAGTGTAAACCCCGCCGTCTTCATCGCCGGCAGCAGCCCGGATGCCCGAATTCAGTGGGTTTATATCTGCACTTGCTGGTAAATGGCGTGCTCCATAAAGACTTAAGTCGGAGGTGTCTATTTTAGCAATGGCCCAAAAACGATTTCCGTCTTCTTCAACTGTACAAAATAAACCGGGAATCCCGGTAGCGGTTCCGCTTAATTGGTTTATATCAATCTTTACGTCGGAATTAAATCCAATTATGCGTTGCTTTAAAATGGTACCCGAATCGGCAAACATAGCCAGATAGCCGGGCTTGGCAGCCGAACTGGTGTCTGAAGAATCTAGCTGACATGCAACGATAATTTTACCGGATTCCGTTTCGCAAATTCCGCGTGTGCCGCCGAATTTATAACTCTGATTTAGGTTTATTGAATAACTGAATTTTAGTTCACCTTCGTTACTCATTCGTACCAAAACAAATCCGGCGCCCGGATTGCCCGAATTCACCCGGTATGAAATCAACCCTAAAAAATCGCCATTGCGTGCAATTGTTGCATGGGTGAGTTTAAATTCCCTAGCAAATGAATTGGAAATCAAACCGGTAATGTAGTTTTGAGCTCCGCTTAAGTTAAATACATAAACAAGGGCATCTTCAAAATATGTATTGCCAAATTTCCGCTTCATATTTAACGAAGCAAAAATCCGTGAACTATCTTCTAAAATAGGACCGGCTTCGTTAATCTCGCGCGGGGTAATAATTTTCTTGCCCCAGGTAAAATTGTTTAAAGCATTGATTTTGCAAACGAACACATTTTTTACCGTGTCGTTAATGATCTCTTCACCGCTTACGGCGAATGAATTATCATCAAAAAAATGAAAGGATGTTGGTTTAATTTGTTGCGTGCTTGTAAGATTTTTCCTCCATGCAATAGAACCGTTTTCGAGGATGAGCATGAACGTATTTTGGATGGTCCCCGAAGAATCGTATTCGATATGCAAAACAACACCATTTGGATGTTTAAAAACTTGTGCATTTCGGTATTCACGAATATCCGGTATGCCGCTGTAGAAAAACGATTGCCCAATCAGATTCACTGCGGTGAATCCGAATAAAAGCAGCGTAGCAGCAATAAATTTCATGTTCCGCTTCATGTTCATTCGTTCTCAAAAATAGAAAAAAGCCGTTTTATTCGCCGAACTGATTGAGTATGCGCATCAGATTCGGATCGGTTTCGCTATTTCTTATTTCTTCAAGCGTTTTATTCAATTGCTCTGATTTTTGTGTAAACGCTGCTTTCTGAATTTCTTTTTCCTGAACAGCACTTACCGAAGCACCTTTCTCAACCATTCCGCTAATTTCTCCGGTTAATTCGTCGGTTTTAGCCTGGAAATACCCCATGTATTCTGCCAGCATTTGGATGCCTGCCAATCGCACAAACCAAGGACTGCCCTTCCGCGCTATCTGTGTCATTTGGTCGATGGTTTTGATGACCAGATCTTCGTTTTGCGATAATGCATAGCGACCGATAATCTGCACGAAAAAGTACTTTTCGTTCGGGTTTTTAATCTTCTCGAAGGTTTTTACCAAAAAGTCGTACTTATCTGGAGTTCCGCTCATGGCATAAATCGCTGCAATGGAAATGAGCATTTCGCCATCGGCCGTTGGCTCAAGTTTCGAAAGCAGTTCTTTCGTTTTTTCGGGATCACTTTGATACAAGGCACTCAATGCCGCTGATTGTACAGCAGCCGAACTATCGTTGAGGCCTAATTCCATCTTTTGGCGAATACCTTCATCCGTTCCGTACGAAGCAAGCATTCCTGTGGCCGCAGCGCGTACTTTGGCTTCCGGATCGCTTCCGGCAAGCAGCATCAGTGTAGACTTAAATTCTTCGGGATTGCCGGCCAATAAATCCTTCATGCTATTCAAGGCATACAAACGGATATTCCAGAATTTATCGCGAAGTGCTGTCTTAATCAATTCAGAACTTCCGGGCAGCGAAAGATCTTCTACAATCTTCTCTAGCCCCGAGAAACGATCGCCATAGAGTTTGCCGTTCAGCAACAACCATTCGGCATCTTCGCGGCGGTTAAGTTGACGGATATAGCCCAATACCATGCGTTCGGCATCGATGTTCACAAAATCGGGTTTTTCGTTTTGTGCTATGCGGATGGTTTGTTTTACCGAATCCATCGAAATACGCACACGGCGCGCAGTTCCTCGTACGTAAATATCTACTTCCATTGGAAGCCGAAATGCTCCATTCGATTCGATATCCTGT
>CANMGM010000222.1 GCA_947497195.1 Bacteroidota bacterium | reverse complement strand
TTATTGCCTTCATTCCGGCAATGCGCGGGCATTTAAGCGAATCGGCAGCACGGCCCAATCCTGTTACCGTAATTAAAAATCTTGCTGCCAATAAAAACCAGCAACGTGCATTGTTGCTGATGAGTTTGCTGATGTTCTCGCAATTCAGTATCATTCCGTTTATAGCGCCCTACATGGAAACCAATGTGGGCTTCACGCGCAACGAGGTTAACCTCATTTACCTATTTGGTGGATTATGCGCTGTTTTTACAGCACCGCTCACCGGTAAATTAGCCGATCGTATTGGACGACAGAAAGTGTTTCGCATTTTCGGAATTTTACTTGTCGTTCCGGTGCTTTTAATCACACACATGGGAGCATGGCCAGTTTGGCTTGCGTTGATCGTTACCAGTTTCTTATTCATAACAATAAACGGAAGAGTAGTGCCGGCAATGGCAATCATCTCGTCGACCACCGAGCCTAAAACACGGGGCAGTTTTATGAGCTTCAACAGTTCGGTGCAGCAAATTTCTTCGGGAGTTGCAGCCAGTATTGCAGGTGCCATCGTTACACGCAATGAACTGGGGCAACTTGAGCACTACAATTGGGTGGGCTATATTGCATTAGCAGCCGGATTGCTTGCATTGTTTGCTGCTGCGAAGGTGCGCGCTGCAGAATGAATTCAGATTTTCTCTGCTTAAGCAATAATTCGAAAGCTCGTGTGTTTAGTAATTGCTTTCTGAACTATCAGGGTCTGAAATTGCTTATTTTCGCACTCGCTGTATGAAGAAAAACCCACCCACCTTCAACCAAATTTATATGAATCTTGCCGCAAATCTTGCCTTGCGGTCGCATTGCGTAAAACAACAAGTAGGTGCGGTTTTAGCGAAAGATACCCGCATTGTTTCACTGGGATATAATGGCCCCCCGGCAGGCACTCACAATTGCGACGAAGAATGGCCCGAGACAGGCTGCGCACGCGACCGAAAAGGCAGCTGTTATCTTGCCTTGCATGCAGAGGCAAATGCCATCCTTTATGCGGCTAAAAACAAAGTTGATCTCGAAGGGTGTACATTGTATGTTACACTCTCGCCCTGTCTTGCCTGCGCACGCATTATTTATTCGGTAGGAATAAAGCATGTTTATTTTTTGAATTCTTATGCTGCCTACAAAGGAATAGAGGTAGACGAAGGAGTGGAGTTTCTTCGTAAGTTTGGTGTGTGTGTTGAGCATATGGAATCTTCTACCGATATATCCCTTCAATCACATTAACAATGCACATTTGATGGAAAAACGCAATTACCGGGTTTTATTATTTCCGTTTTTAATGGGTATTGCTGTTGCTTTGGGCATACTAATCGGCTATTTTCTTTCAGGCAACCCTGCAAATACGACTTCGGATGGCAAGGCGAAATTAGGCGATGCGAAGGTGAACGATATTCTGAACTACATTTTGGATGAGTATGTTGATACGCTCGACGCCACAGAATTAGAAGATGAAGCGATTAGTTCACTGTTAAGCCGCCTCGACCCACACTCGTCTTATATACCGGCTTCCGATTTCGAACAGATCAATGAACAGATGGAAGGTAATTTCGATGGAATCGGCATCGAATTTAATATTCAGAAAGATACCATAATGGTGGTGGCGGCCATATCGGGCGGGCCATCTGAGGCGCTTGGCATACAAAGCGGCGACCGAATTGTTGAAATTGAGGGGAAGCAGGTAGCAGGTGTTAACATTACCAATGAGGATGTGATGAAAAAACTCAGAGGTAAAAAAGGAACACGTGTTAAAGTTGGCATTTTTAGACCGGGGTCGGGCAAATCGCGCCTGTATTACACAATCACCCGCAATAAAATTCCGATTTACAGCCTTGATGCGGCAATAATGCTGGATTCTAAAACGGGATACATTAAAATTTCGCGCTTTTCGGCAACAACATTCGAAGAATACCTTAAAGCTTTTGAAAAGCTTAAAAATGCGGGAATGCAACAGATGATCCTTGATCTGCGCGACAATCCGGGAGGATACCTTAATGCGGCAGTTGACCTGTGCGATGAATTCCTGCCAAATGGCCAAAAGATAGTTTACACAAAAGGAAAAGCAAGAAAACGTGAGAATTATGATGCTACTTCCCTCGGCGATTTTGAGAATGGGAAGTTGGTTGTTTTGATTGATGAAGGTTCTGCTTCTGCATCTGAAATCGTTTCAGGCGCTATTCAGGACAACGACAGGGGTTGGATTATTGGAACAAGGTCGTTTGGGAAAGGACTCGTGCAGGAGGAGGTTCAGTTCGAAGACGGTTCTGCTTTGCGTTTAACCGTTGCGCGGTATTATACACCATCGGGCCGATGCATCCAGCGTAACTATTCGAATGGAAATGATGCGTATTATAAGGAAGTAGTTGAGCGCATGCGTGGCACTACATCAGATCAGAAAGAAAAACAAGCCTCAGATTCGCTGGCCTTCAAAACAAAATCGGGAAGAACAGTATATGGCGGCGGAGGGATAACTCCCGATATTGAAGTTGACACAGACACATCCGGCTATTCGGGCTATCTGGCAGAAATTGTGTCAAATGGACTAATCAACAAATTTGCATTTGATCTGGTAGATAGATCACGCAAAGATTTAATGAGTCACTATTCGAATGAGAGAATATTTGCCTTGAAGTTCGATGCATCGCCTTACCTGAGCGATTTCTTCGAATTCTGCAAACGGAATGGAATACCACCTGATCAATTGGCCATTCAAAAATCGGGAAATCTGATTAAGCAACAATTAGAATCCTTGATAGGTCGTGCGCTGTTTGGCAATGATGGTTATTTTGCAGTGCGTACTAAATACGACAATGCCATTGCAAAAGCCATAGATGTAATGCGCAATGGGAGTTTAGCCGGCATGAAACAAAAAAATTAATTTAATTGATAATGAGAATTTTAAAACTGATTTGTGTCTTTTTCTGCCTGTCGCTATCGCTGAAGGGACAAATGACCAATCCGATTAAATGGAGTTTTTCGCAAAAACAGCTGAACGATTCTATTAGCGAATTGAAATTTACTGCAATCCTTGAGAGCGGCTGGCACTTATATTCGCAGTTCACCCCAGACGGAGGTCCTTTGCCTACCGTCTTCGATTTTACGCTTCCCAAAGAAGTGCTTCGAATCGGCAAGGTTAAAGAACCGGCGTACGATAAGAAATTCGAAGTGGCATTTGGCGTCGATGTGTATACCTTCCCTTCAAGTAAGGTGGTTTTTACGCAGCGTGTGCAAAATAAAGCGGCTGTGGAACAAGTGGTTTCGGGCGAAATAAACGGAATGACCTGCAAGGATGAGGTAGGATGCATCCCAATGGATGCAACGCTTTTCAAATTCACCTTGCCTGCATTCGTAAAAACTAACACCCAAAAAACCGTTGTGGATACCGCAGAGGTACTTGTTGCGCCCGATACAGCTGCGCAAACAAAGCCACAGCCCAAAGACGGCTCCTGCCGCGATTATACAATAGAAGGACTCATTACTGAAAAACAGGAAGAGGAAGAGGCTCAATCCTACTGGTGGATATTCTTCCTTGGTTTTGGAGGAGGCTTGGTTGCATTGTTAACACCTTGCGTGTTTCCGATGATTCCCTTAACAGTTAGCTTTTTCACCAAAAGTGCTGCAAACCGTAAAAAAGGACTTATGCTTGCCAGCTTGTACGGACTTTCAATTGCCGGCATTTATACCCTTATCGCTGTGCCATTTATCGTTGCGAAAGTTCCACCCGACACGCTCAACGAAATCGCCACAAGCGCACTCCTCAACATTATCTTCTTCATCATTTTCGTAGCCTTTGCCATTTCCTTTTTTGGATATTACGAAATTACACTGCCCAGTTCGCTTGCCAATAAAGCCGACTCAGCATCGAATATGGGAGGAATTATTGGGGTGTTTTTTATGGCCATCACCCTTGCGCTGGTTTCGTTTAGTTGTACCGGTCCCATTTTGGGCTCCTTTCTGGCCGGAACGCTCGCTACCAATCCCGATCCATACAACATCTTGTTCGTTATGTTAGGATTTGGAACCGCTCTTGGACTTCCCTTCGCACTTTTTGCGGCCTTCCCTGCATGGCTCAACTCATTGCCAAAATCAGGAGGCTGGTTAAATTCGGTGAAAGTGGTTCTTGGATTTCTCGAATTGGGTATGGCGCTTAAGTTTATATCCAACGCCGATTTGGTCGAGCAATGGGGCCTGCTGAAGCGGGAATTGTTTTTGGGTATCTGGGCGGTTCTTGCCTTTGCACTCGCAGCGTATTTGTTAGGATTTATCAAATTCCCGCATGATAGTAAATTGAAAAAACGTACACCGATTCGTTACGCACTTTCGGGATTTTTCGTGGCCTG
>CANMGM010000221.1 GCA_947497195.1 Bacteroidota bacterium | reverse complement strand
TAGCCGAAACCATGCGCAATTTATTGGCAGGAAGTGAGATTGCCGCTCAAGAAAAGAAACAGGTACAAGATCCGTATTCGTTTCGCTGCACGCCGCAGGTTTTGGGCGCATCGCTCGACGTGTGGGCTCATTGCCACGCTGTATTTGAGCGCGAAATAAATGCTGTTACCGATAATCCGAATGTGTTTCCGGATGAAGGATTGATACTTTCGGGCGGAAACTTTCATGGTCAGCCCTTGGCGATGGCGCTCGATTACCTCTGTCTGGCCATGCACGAAGTGGGCAGTTTATCGGAACGCCGCACCTATCAATTAACATTGGGGAAAAATAATCTCCCACATTTCCTTGCTGCCGATGCCGGTTTGCATTCGGGCATGATGATTCCGCAATACACCGCCGCTGCTTTGGTGAGCCAGAACAAGCAACTCTGTACGCCTGCATCAGCTGATACCATCGATTCATCGGCCGGACAAGAAGACCATGTGAGCATGGGCGCTAATGCAGCAACAAAAGCGTGGCGGGTATTGAATAACCTCGAATCGATTTTGGGAATTGAATTGCTCAACGCAGCACAGGCCATCGAATTCCGTCGTCCATTGCGCAGCTCCGATCAACTGGAAAACGTTTTGGCAGCATTCAGAACCGAAATTTCGTTTATGCAGCAGGACCGTATTTTATCATACGACATGAAAAAAGCGGCAACATTTGTGCGCGAAACAAACGTCGCTTGATTTCTAATAGCCAAAAGATAATCGGGCAATTATTCGCATTTTACTACATTAGGACATAAAAATGCGAATATTTCAGAAATCATTTTGGGAAGGCAAGTATGTTCACTTGTTGTTTGTTCTTGGAGTTCTATGCCTTTGGGGTTTGCATTTTTACGATATCACGGCCGATCCCTCGCTTTTAAAAAGTACCGAGGATATTCACGACGAGGCCTGGTGGGCAGAGAATGCCCGGCAGAAGATTCTGTACGACCGTTGGACAGTTGATGGAATTGCCGGTGCCTTGGCTGCCGGTCCGCTCACGGTTGCCTGGCATTACATCGTGTTTTCAATCGGGGGAGTCAATTTTTTCACCCTTCGCTTGATTTCGCTGATACCCTTTTCCTTGCTAATTCTTTCGTTGTTGGTTCGGGCGAGCTCCACGGCGATTCCCGAACTTGAAAAATCAACGTTACGAAATACCTTATTGCTCCTGCTTTGCTTCCCGCTGGTGTTCGACTGGTCGCGCCTTGGGCATCCCGAAATGCTGATGGGATTTTTGGGTATAGCAAGTTTCGCAATCGGACGAAGGGATGCTAAATTCAACCTGATTATTGCTGGTTTTATTGCCGCAGTTGGATTATTCGTTAAGGGCTCCTTTGTTTATCACTTTCTTGCGATCGGACTTGTTTTAGCGGGCACAGATTATCGACATTTTTTTCGAAGAGGATTGCTGTTTAGCACCGGTGCGGCAATTGTCGTTCTTCCCATCTGGTTTGGCTATTATCTTCCCAATGCTGCATTTTTTGAAACATACCAAAACCTGTTTGCAGGCGAATACTACACATGGAGTCAATTGCTTCATCCGGCAGGAATTATTTTTCGCCTGATGCACTTGGTGGAAAAGCCGTTTATAAACGACCCGCTAAGCAGCATTCTGATTGCCGTTTTATTGCTTCGGTTCTTATCCGGAAAAGTGCCCCGCGAAAAATTCAGTTACAGCGCACTTTTGCTGTTCAGTTTTCTTTTGGTATTGGGCAGCGATTTTTCGCCCCGACGATTGGTATTCCCGATGTTGCTGTTGCCATTCGCTCTGGCTGAATCTCACCAGTATTCAAAAATCAGCTGGTGGAAAAATGGAATTGTATATTGGATTCTTTCGCTTCAAATCTTGCCATATTGCTGGCCCAAAGCATGGCTTACCTGGCAACTTGCAGGTGGTGGGCTCGATTATTCGCCTTGGCTTTGGGTGGCCGTTTTTGCCCAAGCACTGTTGTGCGCAGGTCTAGCCTATGCCTTGAACAGCTTCAGTCCTAGTAACAAGCAGCGGTTAATGCTTATGAGTCTTCCGGTTTTGTTTTGGTGGATTGGTATTCAATTCCACACCTGGCATCGGCTTAATTGCGGTATCGCAAGCGAGTTGGTGATTCTCTTGCTAATCGTCCTTGGCGCTCTTTGTCTATTGAGTTGCATGGTGATGGAGCGTCATCGGTTTAACGCACTCGCCATCCTTTCACTTCTTTGGATTTTACTTGCGTTTAACACACGAAGCCATGGAGTTGAGATCGCCGCTAACTTTCTTGCTAAAGAGGGCAAACCGAACGAATATGCCATCGGTTATGGATTGCCTTATACATTGACCTTTCTGAGTCCGGTTTCGCCTGTTTTTCATCCCGATTCGGAGCGAAAGCTTCCTATTCGCTGGTGCATCGGAGTTAGCAGTCTGGAGTTTCCGAATCGGAGCATGGAAGCAGACGTAAAGCGGTTTTTCCCAAATTGTTCGGCAATGCATCACACATTTGGACTTTACGGAAAAAGAGAAGAAGCCTGGATTTCGGAGTGCGCGATTCACTAATCGTACGCTCTTGACCCACGGCTTCCTGCCCTTTCTTAAAGTAAGGTAATGTTATTGCTTCACAAATTTAATAAAACGATTCCCTTGGGTTTTGCTTTGCAATGCAATGGTATAAATGCCTGCATTCATCGCTTCAAGGTTCAGTTCTACTTGATTCTCGCCCAATTGAACGTGAATTAATTTCGACCATGTGATTCGACCACGTACATCAATTATGTTTAATTGAATCACTTCATCAACATCTGCATGTATCCTTAATGTTGATGTTGATCCTGCTACAGGATTGGGAAAGAGAATTGGTTCCGGTAAAATTTCGGATAATACATTTTCATCGGTTGTTTCATCGAAACGTGCACCGCTTATCGGGAAAGCATTCCAGCATTGCGAATAGAGTTGTCCATTAATGCTTGAGTAGCTAACATTTTCTGCAAGGCCTATATTAACAACGGCGAACACCAATGATGCGGATGAACTGACAATGGCAGTATTTGAGGGCAATTCGTTTTGTTCAGAACAAGAGGTGTGTAAACCTAGTGTTGATTTTACCAACATGCCTTTTTGAAGCAGTCCCACATTAGGATCAAATAATGCTTTTTGAGAACCAAAGTAGGCAATTCCATTTCCTGAAGCCTGATTTTGTACTACATCGATGGCGGAGAATGTTGAATTCATATTATTCACAAGGGTTTTTACCAAATTTGCCTTACCATCGGCTGCGCAAGTAATTTGTGTTGCCTGCTTGTCGCCATTGGCTAGATAAGTGGTTGCAGCTACATGATATTTAATAATTCCATTAACGTTTTGCATGACAACATCATTTCCTTCCTGCTTAACCAAAGGATTTGTTGAAAATCCGGGCGTGGTAATGAAATTAAAAAACTCAATGCTTGGTTTTAGATCGCTGCTTGTATTTACGCGAAGAATAATCGCAGAAATACGTCCGGTTGCATTTTGTTTTGCCGATCCGGTAATCACAAACGCCTGCGAATTTTCGGTCGGGCGAATGCTTTGTACATCAAGTTCGGAATAAAGACCTGGGGCAAACGTGTGAATCCATTTTACAACACCGGCATTGGTAAGCTTGGCAATAAATGAACGTTTGGAGGCGTCATTACCGTTGGCATTCTTATAATTACCCACTACAATCACATTGCCGGTATTGGTTTCGTCTAATACCGATGTAGCCTCGGCCTGTACAAGCCATCCGGGTACGTTCAAGGCAAAGCTTTTGCTCCAATTCAATGTCGTTCCATTGGCGTTGTGGCGCATGAGTATGAAATGTGTAGCACCACTTGCTGTATTTTTACTCTTTCCGCAGGTGTAATAGAAATTAGCCGAATTGCGCGATTTACGTGTACATAGCGCTTCGTCAAGGCCTCCGAAATCAACCTTTCGAGCTCTAAGTGCATTTCCGAGCTGATCGATTTGTAGAAGAAGCACATCGCTAACAGAAGGAGTCAGCTTTACAGCTCCCGAACATGTAATCTTCGCAGCACTGTTTTCGCTAATGCTATTCAATTGACTTTGGTAGTTCCCTGCGTCACTCCAAAAATCGTACTCCTTAGAACTCAGTAAAAAGCCGTTGGCATCAGTGCTGGTAAAAATTCCTCGGTTGTAAAAGCTGTTCCCCAAATTATCTGCAATAGTTCCGCAAGTTAAGTTTACACTTAGGTTATTGGGCTTATACATATCGCTGATTAATCCATCGTTGTATTGTTCGTTGGATGAAAAGTCGATTACAGATCCTTTAATTCCGTATTGCGCGATTGTTGGTTGGGCTAGTAGGGTTAGTCCGAAGATGCTGGTGTAGATTAAATTTTTCATAGGGCGTTTCAATTGGTTGATGCAAAAGTGAACGTGTTTTAGTTCACCACCATCTTCAAAACCCCCAT
>CANMGM010000220.1 GCA_947497195.1 Bacteroidota bacterium | reverse complement strand
CAGGATTTCAATCGTAGCCCAGGATTTCAATCGTAGCCCAGGATTTCAATCGTAGCCCAGGATTTCAATCCTGGGAAAATTAAAACGAAATGTCTATTCGGGCCCTATTTCGAGCATTCTATAATTTTGAATTTCGACTTCTTTACTTTTTCAACAAATGCCGCATTAATGACCACCTATCGCTTAACCACCGCCCGCAACTCATCCCGCGTTGCATCGGCATCTACCTCCCTTGCCTCCGTCTGATTTCTAAACCACGTAAGTTGCCGTTTGGCATATCGGCGTGTGGCTTGTTGAATTTGCGCAAGGCATTCATCTTTGCTGAGTTTTCCATCGAGCATCGCAAAAATTTCAGGATAACCGAGTGTCTGCAGAGCTTTTATTTCGCGGTATGCTTTCAGCGATTCGGCTTCCTCAATCCAGCCGCCGTTTAACATCGCGATTGCACGCGCATTTATTCGTGCATACAACCCTTCGCGTTCCATTGCGGGCATAAGGTACACCACATCAAATGGTTTTTCGCGTTTACTCCCTTTGCGCAGTTCGGAATATTTTGCTCCTGTCGTTTCGATTAATTCCAGTGCTCGCAAAACCCTTGCTTTGTTTGCCAGATCCACTTCTTTGGCATATTCCTGGTCGCGTTGGCGCAGTTCATCCTGCAATACATTCAATCCTTCGGCATCGAGGCGCTGCATGTAATTGTTGCGGATTTCTTTGGGTACTTCAGGCAAATCGTCCATGCCATCAACCAAAGCTCTAATATAAAGCCCTGTTCCGCCAGCAAGCACCTGCACCGGATTTTTCAGAAACAACTCATCCAGAATCTTTCGGGCATCGTCGGCAAATCGACCAGCATTGTAATGCTCGTGAATGCTCACACTTCCAACTAAATGATGTGGCACCTTCAAAAGTTCTTCTTGCGTCGGCGAAGCGCTTCCAATGGGCAATTCGCGGTACACCTGGCGCGAGTCGGCCGAAATAATTTCAGTGCCGAATTCCTCCGCAATGCGAATGGCAAGTGCCGTTTTTCCGGAAGCTGTTGGTCCGCATACTACGACCAGCAAGGGTTTCATCGTTATTCGTCGTAATCGCCTCCGTATCCGCCTCTGCTGCTTCCGCCACCATATTCATCGTCGTCTTCGCCCTTGCCGTATTCGTCATCGTCATCTCCAAAACCTCCGTATTCATCGTCATCCTCGCTGCCCGAAGCGCCTTGGTCGTCGCTGGTATCAATTGTATTGTTGAATTCTTCGGCCAGCTTTGCAATTTCGGTATCGGTTTCCAAATCCAAATCGCCGGGCAATTCGAGTTCATCACCAGCTTCGGTCGCTTCTCCAACCTCTTCGCCCTCTTCGGTAGGTAGTTTCACATCATCGTCATCATCGTCCATCGACATCGATGCCAGCAAGCGACTCAACTCATCACCTTCTTCATTCTTAACACGAGGTTTACGGCCGCGACCATCGGGTTCGGTACGTTCCCGCGTGGGAATAATCAGTGTTTCTTTGTATTGTACCGGTGGCAACCCCGCCTGGGCAGACAGTTTTGGGTAAACTGCCCGATATTCACCATCCGCCATGATGCGAATTAGTTCGATGTTGAAATTCCACTTCGCATCCTCGTCGTATGTAAATAGGAACTTCTGATGTGGATCGTCGATGTGTTCTACCAGCTCGGTTTTACGAAGAGGAGAGTCGGCTTCCCCCGTCATTTCGCCAATCATGGCTCCTTTACGCCAGTTGTGATCGGCCAGCCAGAAAGTGCCTTTGTGTTTTTGGTCGAAGCCCACAGACTTCAACAACTCGACAAATAAATCGGCAAATGTGTGTTCGGCTTTGAAGTCGATGTCGCGTTGAATATCGTCGTAATCGTCGAATGTAATGCGTAAACGGAGTATGCTCATAGCGGTTCAGAGTCTGAAATCGAAGTTTCGAGTCGACGCTGCAAAACCAGCCCCAGTTTTTCGCCTTCGGTTACCATAAATGCGTAAGCAGCGCCAAATTCGTTCGGAATGATGCCATCCAGAATTGCTTCGCGGATAGCAGCTTTTATAAGCCCAATTTCTTTTCCCGGTTTGATGCCGAAACTTACCATGATATCGTTGCCCGAAACCGGAGGCTGCCAATAGCGCAAGCGATCTTTTTCCTCGATTTCTTTGAGTTTAATTTTTACCAGTTCAAAGTTAGCCAAATATCGCTTAACCTTTTCTTTGTTTTTGGATGTAATATCGGCCTGACACAAGAGCATCAGGTCGTCGATGTCTTCGCCAGCTTCGAACAACAATCTCCGCACAGCCGAGTCGCTTACTTCTTCCTTGCTGAGCACAATAGGTCGCAAATGAAGCAGTACCAATTTCTGAACGTATTTCATTTTATCGTTCAGCGGCAATTTCAGCTTGCGGAAAATTTCCGGCACCATGCGAGCGCCCTTGTCTTCGTGTCCGTGGAATGTCCAGCCGTGGCCCGGCTCGAATTTCTTGGTAGCCGGCTTGGCGATATCGTGCAAAATGGCCGACCAGCGCAACCACAGATTATTGGTCGTTTGGCATAAATTATCGAGTACCTGCAGGGTGTGGAAGAAATTATCCTTGTGCGCTTTGCCCTGCACAACATCAACACCCTGAAGATTTGCCATTTCAGGGAAGATCAGTTCGAGCAGTCCGGTTTCAAACAATATCTTAAAGCCAATGGATGGTTTTTCGGCCAGGATGATTTTGTTCAATTCCTCGGCGATGCGCTCCTGCGAAACGATTTTAATACGCTCACGGTTCCTGCTGATGGCATTCAGCGATTCTGCTTCAATCGTAAAATGCAGTTGGGTTGCGAAACGAATGGCCCGCATCATGCGCAGCGGATCGTCGGAATAGGTCTGATCGGGAGCCAGCGGTGTGCGCAAAATACCGTTCTCCAAATCCTGCAATCCGCCAAAGGGATCGATAACATCTTCATTCAGCGGGAACAGCTCAAAGGCCAGCGCATTGATGGTAAAATCGCGCCTCGCCTGATCTTCTTCCAACGTTCCATTTTCTACAATAGGTTTCCGCGATTCGCGCTGGTACGATTCTTTTCGCGCACCTACGAATTCGAGTTCGAGTCCATCATATTTCAGCATGGCGGTGCCGAAATTCTTGAAATACGCCACCTGCACGTCCTTGCCAATTTTGGCCGCCACGGCTTTTGCAAAATCAATCCCACTGCCTTCAACCACCACGTCGATGTCTTTGCGGAAATCGCGTTTTAACAGGCAATCGCGCACGTAGCCGCCAATCACGAATGCACGTGTTTGCTGCTGTTGCGCTACTTCGGAGAGCAGGTTAAAAACGGGTTGATGGGTGTTAAACTTCGACAAAACGGCTGCAAAAATAGGCTTTTTACCTTGCCACCTGCAGGAGTGTTGCAAGGCGTTCGGCAGAAATTGATGTTGCGCAGGCAAAATGGCCTTCGGGACAGGCTTTTTTACCATGCAAACCGCAAGGGCGGCAAGATAATTTCTCGCTTGTTTCGATGCAATGCGCCTTGTCTGAAAGCGGACCAAAACCAAACTCAGGAACCGTACTGCAATACACGGCGCAAACCGGCGCATTTACCGATGAAGCCAGGTGCATCGGGGCCGAATCGTTCACGTAGTTCATTTCGGCTGTACGCATTAGCGCTGCCGATTCGAGCAGAGTTAATTTCCCGCAGAGATTGCTGAAATTCGGATGGCTGCTTTGTTTTATCAATGCTTCGCACAGGTCGGAATCCGATTTTCCGCCCAATAGATACACGCGCAGATGAGGCGGCAGAAGATTGCAGAATTCAACCCATTTTTCGAGTGGCCATTGCTTGGTAAACCATACCGATGCAGGCGAAATGCAGATGTAATGTTTCGCTGTATCGATTGGCAATTGTTCGGGCGGATACAATTTTGGTCGAGGAAATGGCTCGATATGCAAGGGTTTTAGCAAATCTCCGTTGCGCGTGCATTCGTGCACACCCGCTTCGATGCGGTGTTTGATGCGGTGGCTGAAAAGGAATGCAAATGGATTTTTTTCGAAGCCGATGCGGAATTTCGCTTTTGAGAACGCCGTGAGGAAGCCCGATGCTGCAAAACGCTGGCAGTTAATCACAGCGTCGTACTCCGCGTGTCGTATGGTTTTTAGGAGCTGAACTAAGTTTCGGTATTTCCCCGATTTCTTATCCCACACCAAGACTTTGCGCACATAAGGATGATTGACAAATAAGGCTTCATTGCCTTTACGCACCAAGATATCAATCTGATTGGCCGAATCGTGCCGGTGAATGGCTTCGGGCAGGCAAGTCGCCAGAATAGCGTCGCCGATAAATGCAGTTTGGATTACAAGAATTTGCCGAAGCACAGAATGCGGTTAATCGAGCGCGAAATTAACACGCACGGTGATGGATGCGGTTTTGTTGCGCGATGAGGTATTGAATGTTCCGCCCCAGGAATAATCTTCGTTGCTGTTTT
>CANMGM010000219.1 GCA_947497195.1 Bacteroidota bacterium | reverse complement strand
GTGGCCGCGTTATGCATCTCGAATCGGTTCAAATTCTCACTGTATCAATTCAGTTCTTTTCAGGCGAATTGATTCGCTCGATTTAAGTCACCTGATTCATTTCAAAAGTTCCATCTAAAGCCAGCATAGCCCATTGCTCCGTATGTTGGGCCCCAAATAAATGAGGCGTCAAAAAATGGACTCTGTGGATGCTCGGGCGATAAAATTTGCCGTTGTTGAATTACGTTTAACAGGTTTTCTCCGCCAATATAAATCGCAAATTTTCCCAGATTGCGTGTAATTTGTCCATTTAACAGGGTGTAAGCAGGAGAACGGTCGGGTAGGCGATAAGCTTCTTCGTTACCGAGGGTTGAAGGCAAACGTTTGCTGCCAATATAATTTGCAGTAAGGTCTATTAGCCATTTATCGCGGCGCGAGTGAAAGCTTAGGTTTGCCAAAGCACGATGAGCCGGTGTAAACGGACGTTCGATATTACCGGTTGAGGTGTAGAAAACCCGCGCATCAGTATAGCGATATGCCAGTTTAAGGTCGAAGCGTGCAGAAATCTCCTGGTAATAATCAAGCTGAATGCTTGCAGCTGATGTTTTGCCTTCTACCATGTAGAAAGATACTTTGCGCACATCACTATCAAGATCCACCATTACCTGACGCTCAAACCATGTGTAATAGGCATCAAGGGCAAGGGTTCCTTCACGACTTCCTATCTTGAATTTTTGAACAAGTGATGTTCCTCCGTTCCAGGCAATTTCGGGTTTCAGGTCGTAAGCTTTACTAAACTCACCCGTAAAATTCCCAGGCAATACCATTTGGCGCTGACTCACCATATAACTTAGGTTCTCTGCAATTACATTCGCGGTGCGCTGACCTCTGCCGCCCGAAAGGCGAATCGAAAAATTCTCGTTCCACTGGAATTTGTAATGCAATCGTGGTGTTACGATTGCACCCCAAAGCGTATTGTAGTCGCCACGAATTCCGGCCACTACTGTTGAACGACCTTTTACTCCCGTAAATTCGAAAAAGCCTCCTGCAGCCGTTTCATTGCGCATAAAAGGCGATCCGGTGTAATATTCTTCGTATTGATCCGAAAGTACATTCAATCCCATTCGGAATTTATGTGGAGTTTCTCCAAGTTTATTTTGATAGAAGATATTCGCATTGCTGCTCCATTGTCTCCCATCATACCACCGAAAGCCAAATTGGTTGCTTTGAACATACCTCCGTACAGTACCCAGCAATCCGATTGATTTATCGGGCTTGCCCGGAAAAATATAGCCCATTTTAAAGAGCACATCGCCTTGTTGAATTTTATGGTAGTAATGGTAGCTGTGTTCTGATCCATCGTGTTCTATCGTACCCGCGTGGCGTTCGTCGTGAACAAAACGCAAGGCTATTTGTGCCGATAATCCCTTTTTGCCTGTGTACAACCAACGATGCATCGCGTTGAACTGACCACCATCGGGGCTATCCATAAAACCATCTTTATTTTGGTCGGTGACGAAATCCATCGAACTGGCATGCAACAGCAGATTCGACGACCAGCGCTCGTTAATACGAAAAACCTTAATGGCATTAGCTTCCATGCGCTGCATGTTGTTGATGTAACCGTTCAGTAATCCTTCGCTTTTACAATCGGGTTTTTTAAGTTCGGTATTGATTTGCCCTGTGATGGATTCGTAACCATTGGCCACCGATCCGGTACCTTTCGATACCTGGATAGACTCGACCCACGAACCAGGAACGAAGCCCAAGGCTTGGCCAACACCCAATCCACGCATCATGGGTAGATTCTCGATAGTAAGTTGCGTGTAAATTCCAGCCAGCCCCAGCATTTGTATTTCCTTGCTTCCCGTAACGGCATTGGTGGTCGAAATATCGACAGTAGCATTATTCTGAAAGCTCTCGCTGAGGTTACAACACGCAGCTTTGTATAGCTCTGTTTCGGTAATAATCTCCGTTTTTATGGGATTGATTGAAGAAATAAGTGTACTCTGATTTTTCGCACCTACTTCAACTTCCTTTAGTGTTGTGGTCGAAACGAGGATAAATTCTGCTACTTCATTTGCTTCAAAATCAAATTGAAATGTGTCGGTTTTGAAGCCCGTAGCAGAAATGATGAGTTGAATAGGGTAGGGCAGGGCTGTAAGCGAAAATTGCCCCTGCGCATCGGTAATCAAATTGGACGAAGATCCAAGTATTTGAACAATTGCACCGGGTATCGGATTGATTTCTGTGTTCTGCTTTCCGTTTACTTTGCCGGTAATTACTTGCGCATTTAGGCCGGTAACAAAGAAAATAAAACAGGAAATGAGCAAAATCTTCGCGTCCAACTTCGATTGTTCCTTTCGTAACGTACATCGCATACGGTAACGAACTTTGTGTAAATCGTACATTGTTTATTCGATTTAGTGCTGATGCCGGTCGTACTGGCAGCAATGATCGAGCTTTTTATATGCCTCATCAGGCGCACGGAGTGAATCTACATCGTAACCGCTCTTTAAAATTTCGGATACAATAGTTTGTAAATCTACTTTTTCGGGTTTGTAAACGATGGTAAGTTCTTTTTTCTCGAGATTGTAGTTGGCGTCTTTTACGCCTTTGATGTCGGCGGCGAGTTCGATGCGTTTTTTACACATGTCGCACATGCCAGGAACATGCAAGACAGCTGTGGTTTGCGCATTTATTTTGAAGATAAAAACTGGAGCGGCTATCAATACCGCTAAAAGCAATTTTTTCATGATTCAGAAATGTTAAATAGTTAGAAAGAAGCAGAAATTGGGTTTGAGCTTCAATCTAAATCAAAAACGTTCTGAATAAAATTAAGCGATCGGGTGGGGGTAAGTCGAAGGCACAGTAACTATACACTGCGCAATTCGACACTATATTGTACGTTGGGATTGAAAAAGATAGGGGCGATGATACAAGCGCAGCATCCAACGAAAAAGTAGTGGAATTTCCCGCAGTATGCGAATCATCCGATGCCTTGATGTAAAGGCCTTCATCGCTGCAACATCCCGGTTCATCCTCATCAGGACAGGCGCAACAATCGTCTTTTACCAACAAGCTAATGCAATTCAATTCTCCTCCGCAGTAATGCAGATTCAGTGCCCAACCCGATACTGAACCGATGTAAAGCAATGCGAAGATTATGGCTACACTACGTTTCATGCTACCTGTTTTGCTTCAAACCCTAATTCTGAAAGTGCTTCTTGAATTTCCGAGACTTGAAGCGAATTGCTTCTAATGGTGAGCAGCTTGTCAGGAGATTCGGTGCGAACATCCCATGCTTCAATACCCAGCAGTTCATCCAATACCGGACGAACCATCCTAACACACGATGCACAATTAATATTGGTTTTGAAAAGAAACGATTTCATTACATCACAAAAGTAAGCAAGATTTGTTAGCCGAACAATTTGTGGTGTTTAAATAAATTCCTCCTAGGTTTAATACCTTAAAGCAAAAACATGCGTTAATATTTCTAACTTTCGTTATTCTTGCATTTAACAAATTGAAAACTATGAATTGGTACGAAATGCTTTTCGAACTCCTAAAATACATTGTGCCTATAGCCGTTGTGTTTGCTTTTATTTATTTCATTTTGAACAATTACCTTGAAGAGAATTTCAAGCTGCGCTCACTCGATTTGAAACTTCAAAATCAACAATCCATCTCACCCTTGCGAATGCAGGCGTACGAACGCATCGTGGTGTACCTCGAACGCATTTCGCCCAGCGCCTTGATTACCCGGATTCATAAAACGGGCATGAGCTCAAAATTGCTTCATATTGAAATGATTAAAAGCATACGAAGCGAATACGAACATAACATTGCCCAGCAGATTTACATGTCGAATGCCTCATGGGAACTCGTGAAAAGTGCAAAGGAAGAGATGATTAAATTAATTAATACGGCAGCGCATAAGGTAAGCGATAATTCCGATGGAATCGAGCTGTGCAAGGTATTGCTTGATGTAACGATGAACGTAGAAAAATTACCTACACAAATTGCTTTGGATTACGTAAAGAAAGAAATTCGTCAGTCGTTCTAGGCATAATCATCATATCTTGAATCATATCAAAAGAAGCACTAAGCCTCTTTTGTTATATCCCTGGTACAACCGATGTTGTGACGAATCGACAGACGAACTTTAACGTTCAGTCAATGAAGAAAATACTTCTAATTTTAACTGTCAATACAATGGCAGCAGCATCAAGTGCGTGTACACTAGGGTCTAATAATCCACAAATCCAAATAGCGAATCAATCCAATGACACGTTGCGGACAGGGCAAGTTCACCCCATTATTGAAAAAATATTTTACAATCTTCCTCTCGAAAAATCTAGATTAGATTTACGAGACATAATCGTAAATGATAAGAGATTTATTTCAACAGACACTACTTTCAATAATTACAATCCATCCTCCTTTTTCAAAGGTATTACAACCAACAAAGGCCTTATTAAATCAAATCC
>CANMGM010000218.1 GCA_947497195.1 Bacteroidota bacterium | reverse complement strand
CGGGCGATGGAATTGTTCGAACATTATGTTTCAATGGTGATGATGCCCTGAGTCTGCAAAAGGTAAACGGAAATTCGTGGTTAAACATCGATATTTTTGCATGTATCGGTGAGCGTCCGTCTAACTCACAAGGTACATTTAGTCCTACTGCGGCGTGGACCGATATTGCGCCCTATTCTTCGATGCCGGCCGGTTACGACGGATCCGTTCCGTATTTCTTTCGCTATTGGACACAAGACCAGACGATGAAACGGAAGCCCGGCATTCAAACGGGGGTTAAAATCAATCCAGACCCTGAAACCTTCAACCCATCTGTTGAGTGGGATACTATAGGTTTTAACATGTTCGATTCTCTAGGCTTCCATTCTTGCGACTGCCAGATTTTGGGAATTCAGACAGCAGAAGACGGAAGAGAATTGCGTGTTTTTCCAAGTCCGGCAACCTCAGAAGTACGAATTGACGGAGATGAAATGATCGAATGGGCAGAAATTTATAGTTTATCGGGAGCTTTGCTACGTACCATTTCGTTCGCCGGACCACAAACCAACGTTATTTTGAATATTCAGGATCTTGAAGCAGGTATTTACTTGATTCATGCAGGCTTCGTATCAAATAGCCGTGCTATCAGAAAACTTAGTGTGGTTAAATAATCCACAACATGGTTAGAATAGCATTTTACGCTGTTGCTTCTATATTTTTGCTCGTATCCGTAACATCGAGCAATGCTCAGGCAATAAAGGTAAGAGGAAAAATTACCGATGCGACAACAGGTGAGGCTTTAATCGGGGCGAATATCGTGTATGCTCAAGGCAAAGGTACGAGTGCCGATTTAGATGGGAATTATTCGCTTTCGCTTGAACCGGGAAAATATACGTTATCGTGTTCCTTTGTAGGCTATCTAGCCTCAGAAAAGACCATTACAGTTTCGGGCAAATCGCTTGAAGTTAATTTCTCGCTAAAAGTTAAAGAATTGCGTGAAATAGAAGTGGTTTCGGATATAGCCATTGCCCGTGAAACACCTGTTGCGTTCAGCAACATTTCGCCCGTTAAAATACAAGAGCAGCTTGGATCGCAGGATTTACCGATGATTCTAAACAGTACACCCGGAGTTTATGCTACACAACAGGGTGGTGGCGACGGAGATGCGCGGATTTCGATACGTGGCTTTAACCAACAAAATGTTTTGGTACTGATAGATGGCGTACCGATGAACGACATGGCCAACGGCAGAGTATTTTGGTCGAACTGGTTTGGTTTGGATAATTTAACGACAGGCGTGCAGGTGCAGCGTGGCCTTGGCGCTTCGAAATTGGCAATTCCGTCGATAGGTGGTTCGATGAATATTATGACTACCGGAATCGATAGCAAACGATTTTTAACCTTCAAGCAGGAATTGGGAAACAATTTAAATCTCAGAACAGGATTAACGTTTTCATCAGGGAAATTGGCTAGTGGTTGGGCATTCAGCGGGGCATTGTCGTATCGAAGAAACGACGGTTGGGTAGATCAGTTGTATTCGCGCATGTGGTTTTATTATTTCAAGGCCGAGCGAAAAATCGGAAAACACCTTGTTTCATTCTCCGGTTTTGGAGCGCCTCAAACATCGGCACAGCGCGATTTCAGAGTTGCGATACCACTCGGCGATTACAGCAACACAGAAGCATATGCGCTGGGTGTAGACACAACGCTCACAGAGGGATTCGGTCGAAGATACAACCCAAGCTGGAATTATTTGCAACGCAACAGAAATGATTCATTGGCGCCGGTTGACGTATTCAACAGCAGTTTAAATCAATACCACAAACCCGTTTTATCTGTTCGGGATTTGATACAGGTAAATGAGCGCCTATACATTTCCAACATTGTATACGCCTCCTACGGAATCGGAGGCGGCACGCGGATGTACGATACACCCAATCTGGATTCGACGGGAAGACAAAATTTTCAGGGAATTTATAACAACAATGCAACAGGTCAGTTTAACAACTACACCGGCTATGGACCTGATAAACTTTTTGCAGGCTTCAGAAAGTCTACAAACTTTTTGGAAAAGGCATATAACATGCATAGCTGGTATGGGTTCTTATCGACCTTTACCTATAAGTTAAATAACAGACTTGATCTTTCGGGAGGGCTTGATGGAAGGACTTACAACGGAAAGACATTTTCGCGGATTGTCGACTTGATGGGCGGCGATCTTGTTGCTCCTACTGGCAACGTAGCATTCAGCAGCAATATCGATAATAAATACCCTCTATTCCCGGGCGATACCGTGCGTCAAAGCATTGAACGACTCGTTCGCTGGGCAGGTGCATTTGCCATGGCCGAATACAAAGGATACAACTGGAGTGCATTTGTGAATCTCTCTTCAGCAACATCTTTTTACAAGCAATACAATCGCTTCTTCAAGAAGCAATATGTAACATCCGATTCGACGTACGAAATAGGATTTGGCGATACCGTTACAACTGCAGGGGCTGAATTAATTCATTTGGGTTCGCCCGGACTGCGTGTTAATCAAACCGACTGGGTACGTTTCACAGGATTCACAGCCAAAGGGGGCATGAATTACAACATCAGCGAACGTATGAATGCCTTCTTCAATTTGGGCTATTTAGGGCGTGTTCCTCTTGTTGCCAATGTTTTCACTACCGGAAATATCCAACGCTCGAATATTAAAAACGAAATCATCAAGTCGTTGGAATTGGGATATTCATACCGTTCCAAAACCTTTAGTGCGAACCTGAATGCGTATTATACGTTGTGGGAAAATCGACCGATTTCGGCTACCTTACTCGATGAAAACGGAGAAAGTGTAAGCACGAATGTAACAGGATTGGGGGCATTGCACAAAGGCGTTGAACTGGATTTCATATTGAAGTTTTCGGAGCATATTCAATGGGAAGGAATGTTTTCACTTGGCGACTGGAAATGGAACAAAATAGCCAGTGCCTTTTTACTCGATCAGGCAGGAAACGTAACAGATTCGGTTACATTCGATGCGCGTGGTATTCGGGTTGGAGATGCAGCACAAAGCACGTTTTCAACGAGTCTGCGTTTTGAGCCGATAAAACGCCTTTATATTAAACCGCAGTTTAATTTCTTTTCGCGCAACTATGCCAATTTCAATCCATCGACCTACAGTTTGTATCTTGGAAATGGAACACCGAATCCCATTATAGGTCGTCAGGCATGGCGTATGCCTGATTACGGCATTCTGGATCTGAATCTGGGCTACAGTGTGCTACTCAAACAAGGCAAAATCGACTTTCGTTTAACGGTAATGAATGTATTGGATCGGTTTGCAGTTACCGATGCGCAGGACTCCAATTTTTCGACCGACGGCAGCCAGCAAAATGCACAAGCGGCATTGCCCAATATCCTGATGGGGCGTCGTTGGCTCGGCTCTGTTTCCTACACATTTAATTAAAAGGGCATCATGAAACGTATCACGTGTATTCTTTTTCTGGCAGTGATTGTTCTGCTAGGTTCATGCAAAAAGGAGCAGGAAACCGCCGATGCGTTGAAAGGAGTTTGGGAGATAACGGAAGTTCAACTTACCGACACAACCTTTGTTGACATGCCTGATTTGCCTTATACAATCGAATTTGCTCCCTGCGAAGATGCATACACAGCAACGTGCAGGGCTTATCTGAATTATCCGCTTAACGACACGAGTGATGTGTATGCAAAAACAGACAGTTTAAAGTTCGATCTTCGCGACAAAGAACTTACCTTTACCGACGCGCAGAATGAATCTAAATTTAGTTTTTTGCTGCATCGTTTTGTGTTTAGTGATCCTAAAGATTCGCCGCTTGTGCTAACGAAGACGGGATTTTTGGAAGAAGGCGAGTTTCCAATAACCATCAAATTGATAAAAAGATGAAAACCAAACTTATACTTGCTCTAATTGCAACAGCAATAACCCAAATGAGCCTGTTTGCTCAGGCAACATTGCCCTCATTCTATCCGTGCGAAGGAGCTACACCACAAGGCTATACGATCGATTTGGGAACCGATTCGTTGTATGCTGCGGCTTCTGCATGCGAGGGGGCAGGATCATTACGATTTGGCAGCGAGACTGAGAATCTTGTAATTCACACCGCAACACAGCCTGTTTCCATCTCATTTAAAGTAAAAGCGATGTTGGGTACAGCCGATTTTTGGAATGGTTCGTTCCACATCGAGGAATCTGTTGATGGGCAAACTTGGGCAATTATAGATTCAATTGCCGGCCAGAATGCCTTGCAGATTGATGCTTGTGAAGAACGTACATTTATTACGCAAAATCCTGAATCGCGTTACTTGCGCCTAAATTTTTTCAATAAGTTTTCGGGCAACGATACCGTCAATGGCGGAGGCAACGTGAACATCGATAGTATTTATGTTGCTGGTGGTGAGGTAACGGCGATTGGACAAATTGCTCCATCTGAAAATGAAGTGTCGGTTTTTCCAAATCCCGGTAAAGGGCATATCTTCATTAAACTTCAGGAGG
>CANMGM010000217.1 GCA_947497195.1 Bacteroidota bacterium | reverse complement strand
TACGTCTATTTCCTCTGCGACCGAATACGATGATTCTCCGAGATCGCGGTATACGACCTTAATCATATACCTATATTTCCCTTTTCCGGGATAGTCGATGTCCTCAAAGTGATTTAAATTCCCATCCGCCTTTGTAAAGGGAAGAGGTAAGCTTCCATCCTTACCCCGATAAACAATATAATGGTCTACCGGCGAGTTTGGTTTATCCCAATCAAGTGTCACCATTTTCTTTCCTTTATTGAACCCAGCACGTAAATTCTTTACATCATCTCTCGATTCAATTGGAACGACACGTACGGAGAGTGATTTATCCATGTCGGATATATTTCCGGCGCTGTCGGAGGCGATGAGCATATACTGGTATGCAGCTTCCGCATTAACCGATGTATCGCGCCAGTCTTTCTTAAACTCCTTTCTATTCCAAGTGTGGATTGGGCTCCAACTTTCCTGCCCCATGTTGCGCCGAAGCAGTCGGTATTCTTTTACATCTGGCGACGTGCTGGGTAGTAGTTGCAGATCAACGACCTCTCCTCTGACCTTAAATCCATTGATTCGCGGTTTCAGTGGTCTAATCGTATCGGGCATAATCAGCATTAGTTTATCGCTTTGCGCACTCATATTGTAAGCTCGATCTACAGCCGCTACACTAAGAAAAATTTTTCTGGCGTCGGTATTTAGCGGGATTGTGTCTACAAAGCTTGTATCGCCAATGGGCATCGGCGTTAGCATGCGAGCCCCCTTTTTAGGGTCAACCATCATAAATACCCGATACCCCATAATATCTTCATCTGCGCCGGCTTTCCAGTGCAGGCGTACTACACCATTGCTGTCGATGCTCCCCTTTGGCTTATCCAATTTACCCGGAACAATTGAATCCAGTAAAAAGCCATTCGCTGGAAGTGAAACACTAAAAAGTCCCGATTTGTCATAGGCGTAAACCACATAGCAATTGTCGTTTTTCGTATCCACTTCCGAATCTGTCCAACTACGCGATGTATCGGCAAGGCCTCCTCGAGAAACGCGTGTAAAAGGACCAAGATTGGAAACCGATCTGCCAATTCGAAACTCTGCAAAGTCTGGCGGCAGGGAAGGGTAATCCCAACGCACCCGAAGTTTTCCGCCAATATCCCTCACCTCTTTTATTACAGCCAGGGGAGGTGCATTTTTATCCTGCCCCATTGCAATCACAACGGCCGAATAATAGCTGCTTTCGGCAAAAGGCGTAATTCCCTGAATGCGATAATAAATGGGTTTGTAGTTTTCGGAAATGAGCGAATCTGTAAAGTAGACATAATGCGTGCTGGTGTCGGCATCATACGCATGATGCGCATTGGGAATGGGTTGTGGGCTAACCAAGTTCCATGTACTTGAGAAATCTAAACTTTTTTCAATCCGAAATGCAGAAAATTGCCGGGCATCGGCACCCGCGTTCCAGCGCAATTTAACCGATTTGAATCCGCTTTCTGCCTCTACGAAAGGTGGAATTGGGGTTGTTGCAGCCGGCTTTTCGAAGTCAATTTCGGTCACCGCGGTGTCTTTTCGTGTAGGGTTAAGGGAGATGAGGCGGTACACGACTTTTGTTTTGCCTTTCGTTTTATCGCACCAGCGCAAGCCCATTGCACCAGCTATTGCTGCATCTTGATCGGCCAAAAGGAAAGCGCGTGAGAAGCGGATTGCATTGTCATCGTTCTGCACACTACCATTAGAGGCTTCATTTACGTCCCGTTTTACATTAAACTGCTTCCCATAAAAAGCCTGGGCAGCGTCCCATGCATAAGGATGGCCAGGAGGAAACGCCTTGGCCCAGTTTTCAAGACTCATCGGACGAATGCTATCGGGCCCCAATTGCATGGGCTTGGCCTTTATTGGCCCATCCTGCTCGCCAAGTTCTAAACGTTCAAGACGGAAACCATATTTCAGCACCTCTTCCCAATTTTCAGAATTAGAAGGAGCCCAGCGAAGTATGACAGAGTCCTTACAATGTTTGGCTAAAAACCGAATGTGCGAATCCTGCCCAAACGACTGCAGGCTGAACAAAATTTGAATGGAGAGAATCGATAGCGTTAATTTCATGTTTAACAGTGATTTATAAAATTTAAGATAAGCTATACGGAATATTATGTCTAATCTTTCGCGCAAATTTATTGGTTTTTGACACAATTTTATCAATACATATTTGAGGTCGGCCCGAAACGTATGCATTCTTTGGTATGCTGATGAAATCTATTCGAAAAGAGTGTGGCCGCATGGCGTGTTGTCTGAATTGCCTTCTTCAAAAACATGGTATTTACCCGAAAAAATCCGGTTCATCGTTTCTTGAGTAAACAATCAAGGGCATTGGGCGAATCTTGCATAGCCCGCACCTACATTTCGGATGCAACAGCGCCCAATATCACACCAATAAGTACAATAGGAAACGAAACAAGTCCCGTAAAAAAGCCCCCTATAAGTTTTCTCTTTTTCATTTTGTGCGCGGCATCAACATACCCCTTGCGATAATCTGGATTTTTAGATGGTTCATCTTCGAATCCAATCCCTCTTGGGTAATCGATTTTCGGTTCTTTTCGGTAATCTATAATTACCAGAACAACGCCTGCATACATAATGTAGGTGAGCACACCATCCACAACTCCTTTTGTAAAATCGGGACCGGTGTTGTAATATCTCCCGGCATCATAAATGCCACGTTGATAGGCCTCTGTTTCGAATGTGCTTGTTATTTCAGATGAAAATGCATCAATACTTCCATTGGCATACCGAATGTTTTGTACATCGCTTTTTGAAACCTGAACGTAAATGCTATCTTGATTGGGCATCGAATAGGTTACAAAATCTGAATCGATTTCGCGTACAAAGCCTATTATCTGCGAATTGCTGCGAAGCCGAATGGTGTCTTGTGCCTGCGACAAAACAGCGAAAAGGAGTTGAGAAACTATCGCTAGATGTTTCATAACCAGCTTATTTTGACCGCGAGTTAAAGCCCAATGTGAGCGTAATGCGGAAACCAGTATGTTCGGTATGCGCGGGTTTAGTTGTCATTACCAATTCATACATGCCCGTGGCCGGATTGTAAATATTTTCCTCGGTTGTTACGGCCTGATACGACTTCGTTACAGATGGCACAAACGCCAGATTTACCGGAAATACGATTCTACCCGACTTCAATGATGCGCCGGCAGCAATCAAAATTCCGGCTCCACCCAACGATAGTGTTGGGCCCAAGCCTATTTCATAGCCTTTTTTCGACCGATACCCGACCAATCCGGTAATGCTTGGGATAAATAAGCCCTGCTCCAAACCGCCAATCATCGGCACAAGCTCGAGAAGGCCCGATGCGCCATTATCGAGTGTAAAAAAGCGCGTCTCGAACTGCCAGCCAAACTGGGTAATGAACGGATTGATGTTACGGTCGAAAACATCGTTCATGCGATCGGTCGATTCGCCCGGACTCAAGTAGGTAAAGCCAATACGCGGGCCGCCGTAGCGCAACCTGACTTCAACGGGAGCTTGCTTCTCAGCAAACATTGGAGCGATGACCTCCGTAGTGCCGTCGCTATAGACAATGCGCGCCACATCTTTGCGCAATGCGGCATAAACAGGTCCCTTAAGGTTGTCGAACCGCTTGTAGCGGATAAGGCCAGCACCGGTATCGGCAAGTTGAACGGATATTTCTGCCCCTGTGCGAAGCACGAGTCGATCCTGTGCATTGACGACCGAAAAACCCCAAATGAATAAGAGTCCAAAAAAAAATGATTTCATACCTTGCTGATTTGTTGGGGTAAAAATACCCGCATGCAAAAGCCGAAAGTATGATGCCGGTTGGCTGTTTTTGTGATTTATCTCATGGAATAATCCGTACTGTAAATACTATTCAACAACCAGCTCTGTTGCAACAGAAAAGGGCGATTCGCCCAAATCTTTGTAAATGGCTTTTATCATATATACATATTTCCCCTTACCGGTATAGCTGCTATCCTCAAAGCGTAGTGCATTGCCTTCTACCGTTGTAAGTGAAATAGGGCGGCGGCCATCCTTACCCCTGTAAATTTCATAATGATCGACCTGTGCATTGGGTTTTGTCCAAACCAGTTCGATAACTTTCTTTTCCTTATTGTATGAAGGTTTGACATTTTTAACTTCTTCCTTCGACACTTTGGGAACAACACGCACATCTACCGTTGGTGCCATATCCGAAACATTACCGGCGCTATCTACCGCAACCAGGGTGTATTGGTAATACGCGGCTCCTTTTACTGAATTGTCGCGGTACTCTTTTTTCACCTCGGGCTTTTGCCATTTGCTTATCTCGGTCCATACTGCAGTGCCCGATTCGCGGCGCATTAATCGATGCTCCTTAACATCTTTGGAGCTGCTCGGCACCAACTGTAAGACAACTTCCTGCTCGTTTACTTTATAGCCGGCAAAAAGCGGCTCAACCGGCTTTAAAATATCGGGCTTCATCAGCATCAGTACATCGCTGTACATACTATGGTTGTAGTTGCG
>CANMGM010000216.1 GCA_947497195.1 Bacteroidota bacterium | reverse complement strand
GAGAAGTAATTTCAAAATGACTTTTGCAGGTTCGACTAACTAAAGCGCTAACAGTTAAATATTTAAGGCTAAAGTAATGTTTCGTGAATACTTACGAACACACCTGTTCATTTTCCGGTTGGAAAAATGCACTTGGAATGTGAATAGCTATTTCGGAACTTTAAACAGGGCGGGGACACGTGTTTCCCATCTTAATCCGAACAATACGAAAGAATTAAATTTGACAACACCAAAGAGATTTAATGTCTTAATCCATTGAACGATCTATGCGTTAGCCACTTAGGCCTTATGCCGTATGAATTGTAGAGTCGTTCGCCTCGTACTGTACATTTTTGATTTTAAGCTTTAATGTCTGTTTAACCCAGATTATGCGTTAGGACTTCGTTATGATAGTCTAAAATACAAAATATCAGAAAGTTAGATTCGAAAAGCGTAGCAGCGCTACGGTTTGAGAAGATATGTTTCCGCCCCTGGCGGATCCTGATTTGAAGTAGTTTAGGCTCGGAATAGATTTCCTAATGCATATTCTGGGTTTAAATAGTGAATGTAATCGCGTCGCTGATGTGGTAATGCAAACAAACCATTCAGTTTGTTAGTGATTTTTTTAGGAACGAAAGATGCTTTTATGGCCTATGTGAAAAAATCCATGAATATTCCACATATCATTAAACCCTTTTTGTGAAAGCATAATTTCTAGAGAAATAAAGTCATTACTTACGAATGGCATGAACGATATAATACCTCGGCGTGATGCGCCTCAACAAAGGACGAACTCCTATTTTATTATCAAACGACACCCATTTTTCTTTTTTTAGAATTTTCCATCCCGATTTATCGAGCAGCCAATCGAATTGCCAGTCTTCAAACTCATGGAAATGTTGATCGAGAATATCGCTTTCATTTCGATATGCCTTTGAAAACCACAAGGCAAGTGGGACGCTCGCAATTAATTGATTTGCATTAATCTGCTGCAGTACGCCCATCGGATTGAGCAGGTGCTCAAATATTTCGAAAGCTGTTACTGCATCACCAGCGAAATTGGCAACTGCCTGCGGATGAAGGTCCAAATCCTCTCCCTTTGTGTTTTCTACACGATAACCCTTTTCGCGCATTAGTTTGGAAAGCGGATTGTCGACTCCAAGATCCAAAATATCAGCGCCTTGAGGTATGCATGTGCTTAAAAACTGGAGCGTTTTATTATAGCGTTCTTTCAGCGCTTTATTCGTCAAATCGTAATTTTCGGTATAGTCCATTGTTTAAAAATTCCTGTAAATCTCAATCAGATTTTGCCGATCGAAGTCCCAATTTAAATTACCCTCCACGGTTGCCTTGTAGCCATTCATGCCGAGGGTTTGAATCAGCTCAGGATTGGTGTAAAATTTCATAACCTGTTGCGCGAAGTCCTTTGGATTATCGGCTTCAAATACCAACCCTGCCTGTGTTGTTTCAATAACACGTTTTAAGGGTTTGCAGGAACTAACCAGTACGGGTTTTTGGGTCATCATACCCTGAAACAATTTGTGCGGTACTGTATTGTCGGTATGATTGTTCATTCTGTGCGGAATCACATTAACATCCGCGAAATTCATGTATGAAAATATTTTATCGAACGGCTTATACCCCAAAAAATGCGTGTTTTTACTTTTTAATTCCTGCGCAATGCTTTTCAGTTCATCTATATACGACGCTTTTCCTCCACCTATAATGAAAAACTGAATTTCAGGATATTCACTCAATAAGTCCATGCCACGTATTGCCGTTTCGAGCCCGCGATCGGAATCTATGCCGCCTGTATATGTTAATATAAAACTATTGGGCCATTGGCTGTACACGGAAGGGTCAAGTGCCTGATTTCGAAAGTTTTTCTCTTCAGAGTTAGTAACAACTGCAATTTTCTTTTTTTCGATTCCATGGTTGATGCTAAGCCTTTCCTTCATTTCATCAACAACCGCAATAATAATATCAGCTTTTCTACACACTTCTTTCTCAATGGCAAACCATCTGGAATAGCCCATGAATAGCTTGTTTTTAAGTTTGAGAATGGGGTTTTTAGCCCGGGCCAGCCAATTGGTGATTGCATCAGGATAGTTTTCGTGAAAATCTCCAACGACTGCAATTGGTTTATAATTTTTTACTTTAAGCGCTGTGAGACAAAGTGGTAAATCGTGAACATGAATGGCAATGAAATTTTCCTTTTTAATTAACTCTTTTGCTTTCCTGAGAAATGCGAAATGAGGAACTTTAAGTGCAAGTAAAATATCCCAAAACGTTAAAACATATTTATTACCCCCAGCATGTATGCGATAAATTGTTAATGATTCTTGTTTTTCTTCTTCCGGAAAATTTTCCTTCGCATGACAAATCAATGCGATTTCGAAGCCGGCTCCGGTTAGTGCATCTACTTCCTTTTTTACCCGAATATCGGGAGGGTAGGGTGCATTCAGAAGCATGAGTATTTTCTTTTTCACAATTGTTTTAAAATTGGGCTAATTTAGAGATTTTTGCATCATACAACTTCAGAATGACAATCGATATAATCGCAGGAGCGCGACCCAATTTTATGAAAATTGCTCCAATCATAAAGGCAATAAGGCAGGCTCAACATAATGGTGTTGCGATTCAATTCAGGTTGATTCATACCGGTCAGCACTACGATGAAAAATTGAGTTCTGTTTTCTTCAGGCAATTGGGCATACCCGATCCGGATGTGAATTTTGGCGTTGGCTCGGGTTCACAGGCTGAGCAAACTGCAGGAATAATGATTGCGTTCGAGAAGGACTTGCTCGCGCATCCTGCCGACCTTGTTGTTGTAGTTGGAGACGTTACTTCCACTATGGCATGTTCAATTGTCGCCAAAAAACTGAATGTAAAACTCGCGCACGTCGAAGGCGGAATTCGTTCGTTCGACATGACAATGCCCGAAGAAATTAATCGAATGGTTACGGATGCATTGAGTGATTATTTCTTTACAACTTCAGAAATTGCGAACGAAAACCTTCGAAAAGCCGGCGTGCCGAACAGCAGAATATTCTTTGTTGGCAATACAATGATCGATACACTGTATCAAAATATGGACAATGCGACACCCCCTGCCTTTTGGGATGCATATCGTCTCACTCCACTTGAATATGCGGTTTTAACTTTGCATCGTCCGTCTAATGTCGATGATTTTGATGTGTTCAAAAACTGGATTTCATATCTCGATTCATTCGGCATTAAAATCATTTTCCCAATTCATCCCAGAACACGTCTCAACTTTAATAAGATTGAGAATCAGCCGGTAAATATTATCGCTGTCGATCCGCTGAGTTATTTCGAGTTTATCTACCTTATTAAGCATGCAAAAGCGGTAATTACAGATTCGGGCGGTGTACAGGAAGAAACTACGGTCTTGGGCGTGCCTTGTTTAACACTGCGCAATAACACCGAAAGACCTGAAACTGTATATACAGGAACCAACGAAATGATTGGCGATGATAAGCTAAAGCTTAAAACTGCGCTCGAATCTGTTAAAGCAGGTAAATGGAAAAAAGGAGCAATTCCGGATTTATGGGATGGGAAAACATCCGAAAGAATTGTTAAGATTATGTGCGAATTGAATTTGACATCATCTTCATTTTAGATGGGAATAATTCAGAAACAAGGAATTCAAAGCGGAATCATTACCATAGCCGGAATGGTAACTGCTGTAGTTAGTTTGTTTGTAATTCAGCCGTTTTATTTGAGCAAAGAAGAAATCGGTTTGACAAGAATTCTTTTTTCATCTTCCTTTTTAGTTTCTACAATTTTACCGCTTGGAGCGGGCAATATTATTACGCGCTATCTTCCAAAGTTTAGAAATGAAAAGAAATCACACAATGGCTTTCTGGCGATTCCACTAGTATATCTGCTAGTGGGAATCGGTATTTTTTTTCCACTGCTCAGCTATTATTGTTCTGAAATTTCTGCCTTGTATTCCAAAGACAGTAAATTGTTTTCAGATTATTTTCTTTTAATATTTCCCTTCTCGTTTATTCTGGCATTAATATCGGTACTCAATTCATACTTTTTTTCCTTATTTAAACCATTATTGCCAGCGTTTTGCAATGATGTATTGCCACGTTTATTATTTATCATTTTAATTCTAATTTATTCGTTTGGCTTAATCAATTTAAATTTATTTGTTTATTCATTCGTCGCAATTTATTTAATTCAGCTTTTTATTCTCATCGCTTATTTGATGAAGGATGGCTTGCCTTCCCTAAATCCTTCACCACATATCCTCAATAAATCGCTGAAGCGTGAAATATTAATTTTTAGCGGCGCTGTTTTCTTTTCAGGCCTTTCGACCATGGGAATTAAATTGGTCGATACGGTAATAATCGGGCAGTTCGTATCGCTTGATGTTGTTGGTATATATAGTATAGCAGCTTTTATTCCGAGTTTTATTGAAGCACCGATTAATTCACTTGAAAAAATTTCAAATGCCCGAATTGCCAAATCATGGGAAGATAACGATATAGATAATATTCATCATAT
>CANMGM010000215.1 GCA_947497195.1 Bacteroidota bacterium | reverse complement strand
CTTCAGCCCCGGACTATAGCCCCGGACTTCAGTCCGGGGTATTAAGGAATTTATAATTTAAGACGGCCAAACCAGCACCCAGAAAAGGCGCCGTAAGGTAGATCCAGATGTGTTCGGTGTGCCCGCTAACGAGCGCGGGAGCGAGCGAGCGCCAGGGATTCATGCTGGCACCACAAACCGGTCCGGCAAAAAGAGCCTCGAGCAAAACGGTAGCGCCAATGGCTAGTCCGGCAAACATGCCCTGCTCCTTGCTTCCGCGTGCTACATGGATGATAACGAGCATGAGAAAAAATGAGAGCAGCATTTCGAACACGAAGGCTTGGATTTCGCTGCCCGCCGGCATGGTTGCCCCAAGCATCGCATTGGCAGGAAACAAAAAATGAAGTAAACCGCTGGCCGCGATTGCCCCGAAAAGTTGACTGGCCCAATAGGGTAAAATTGCTTTTCGTTCAAATGAGCCTGATATATGAAAAGCCAGTGTAACGGCCGGATTGAAGTGTGCACCCGAAATGGACCCCAGGGCGTAAATCATCACCATTACAATAAGGCCAAACGTAATGGCAATGCCGAGATGCGTAATGGCGCCGTTCGATTCCTGATTGATTACGATGGCGCCGGTACCGCAAAACACCATAGCAAAGGTGCCCAGAAATTCGGCCAGGTATTTTCTCATTGTTGAGCGCTTAGCAACATCCACCGCCCGGGGTACAGGCATTTTGGTTGATGAGTTCGGTGAGGTTTATTTTCATTTTTTCTTGTGGAATACCGCAGCTGTCTTCGGCAAGGCAGGCCGTTTGTTTGGCGAGCAGGATAAAATCGTTGCCGTCATAATCGAGGGCGTATTTGCCGATGGTGGCGCCTTGGTATTCTACTTCGATTTCCAGATCTTCCATGCCGAGTTGCTCTTCCGATAAACGGATGATGTTGAGCAGTTTGGCGGGTTTGAGGCGATGCTCCACGTCGTTGGCATTCCAAAGTTGGAAGTTGGCCATCTTTTCGTGGCGGATGGTGCCTCCGCAGTCGATGAATTGCTTGGAAACAACGCCCACTTCGGTAACGTGAAAATGTTCGGGAACCGGAGTTCCATTTTCGAGTTTGAAACTTACCGTTTCAGCGGTATTTAGGTGTTTCTTGATGTCTGATAATTTCATGGCTTTATATTTTTAGCAACAATTTGATTTTTTCTTGTGAAGAATGGCGGCCACTGATGCAAAATAGTCCTGCAGCTTTTCAATGGCAGTTTCATCGACACAGTAGCAGATGGCATTGCCTTCGATCTCACCTTTGATGATGCCGGCACTTTTAAGCTCTTTCAGATGCTGCGATACGGTAGGCTGCGCAAGCGGCAGTTCGTTTACAATATCGCCGCAAATGCAGGAATCAACGCTGAGTAAATATTCCACAATGGCAACTCTCGCCGGATGGCCCAATGCTTTGGCGAGTGCAGCAACGGCGTTTTGCTTGTCGGTAAAATGTTCGGTTTTGGTAGCCCCCACGATTCTATTTTTATATTGCAATATTACGATAAATAATTTTAAGAAACAGTGCGTTTTATCATTGCTTTTTCTATCAATTGGCTTTGCGCACAAACTCCGATTTCAATCCCATGGCTCCAAAGCCATCAATTTTACAGGCAATGTTGTGGTCGCCCTCAACCAATCGGATGTTTTTTACTTTTGTGCCTGACTTTACGGGCTTTGAAGCCCCCTTCACAGGCAAATCTTTAATCACCACCACTGTATCGCCGTTTTGAAGGATGTTGCCGTTTGCATCTTTTACTACCGTAGCAACATTTGAACTTTCGATTGTACTCCATTCGAAATTGCAATCAGGGCAGGTATAAGTAGTATCATCAATGGCATATGCATACGGGTATTCGCATTGCGGACATGGTTTGGTTTCTTCGCTCATGGTGTTGGTTTTGGCGGAAATTTAAAATTTTTCTGAGGCAGATTCAAACAAGTCGAATAGAAAACTGGACATTTTAGTGATTGGAACAACAAATCCATGGAATGCGGTGTTTAAGTATCAGAATTTATTAATTTAGGATAGATTCTTAGCAAAATTTAACGTCAGTTCATTAGAAACAAACCTATAGTTTAAACCTACTGATGTTCTTTTTCCTCAAAATAAGCTTCGATATTTTACAAAGTATCTCAACGGTGGATCAACGCTTTCAATCAAAAACAAGGAATGCGTGATTATGACTATATCTTTTGTGGTGTTGGTGCTTCGGCATCGCTACTATTGCTGCAATTGCATCAACATAATCTTTTACAAAGCAAGCGCATTTTACTCATCGACCCCGATGCAAAAGCAACACGAGACAAAACCTTTTGCTTTTGGGCGGATGCTGAAGATTCCATTTGTAGTGATTTAGAGCTGTTAATATCCCATAGATGGAATCATGTGTCTTTAACTGCTGGTGCCATTCAATCCATTGCTCCTTACAGTTACAATCATGTGTCGAGCATTGATTTGTACACCCAAATACATCAGTTGACCGATCATTACAATTGGGATAAAATCAGTGCATGCGTAAATCAGATTGATGCCGACGATGAGGGCCCGTTTATTCCACTAAATGGCAGAAAAATCACAGCCAAATACATTTTCGATTCCAGGCCCCCGGTTTTCAAAAATGCAAAGATTGGAGAAAGCCATATCTATCAAAGTTTTGTTGGGTGGATGATAGAGACTGAACATGAAATTAAAAATCCAACGGCATTCCGCTTTATGGATTTTGAGATTGATCAGCAAAGCTCAACTCAGTTTGTCTATGTTTTACCCTTTTCTGCCAATACAGCACTTGTAGAAGTTACGCGTTTTGGGGCCGAAATTATTGGTACGGTCGAAGCCGAAACATTGCTTGCGGAATATGTAACAAAACATTTCGGGAACTATTCGATTCAAGGAACAGAGACAGGTTGCATCCCGATGAGCAATTCAGAAATAGAATCTGAGAATTTGCCAGGGCTTGTGAATTTGGGTGCACGTAACCACCAAATAAAGCCGAGCACAGGGTATGCATTCAAAAACATGTATAACAATGCGCGCGCACTTGTCGAGAAAATTAAGCAAAATCATCTTATTGAGAATTTGAGCAGGGAGAATATAACAGGACGCAAAGGCCGATATTCATTTTACGATGCATTACTCCTTGATATTTTAACGAGCAATCCACAACAGGGCAAGCGTATATTTAATGCGCTGTTAAAAAAGGTAGAGACAAAGACTATTTTAAATTTTTTGGACGAGAAAACAAGTGTCGTTACCGACCTCACTATTTTTAAAAAATTGCCTTGGGGGATTTTCCTGAGCACCTTGTTTAAACGAAGTGCCTCATCGTCAAACTTTCGCCCCATAATTCTTACCCTATCAACCATTATATTTTTATTACTGCCGCATCAATCCGACATTCAAAACACCTTATCAACAGGATTTATCTGTTTAGGCATGGCCGCCGTTGGAATCCCTCACGGGGCTGTGGATCATTTGCTTGAGACCGGCAAATGGGATGTTAAAATGGCTCCGTTATTCGTTCTAAAATACCTGATTTTGGGGGCATTTATGGGATTATTATGGCTTTTCCTACCCAAACTTGCACTCGCAGTATTTTTAGGCTATTCTGCCTGGCATTTTGGGCAAGCCGATGGGAATAAATGGAAGTTATCAAAAGCCTTTTCTTTCCTTTGGGGGGCGACCGTACTAGCTTACATTTTGGGAACACACCTTCCCGAAACCAATCACATACTTGCCTTGATGGGCGGCTTTAATTGGACGATGTCCTGCAATGCCTTGGTTTTGCTTCCATGGTTCATCCTCGCACTATTTCGTAAAAATTCGTCCTTTGCAATTACGTTAACTTGGCTTGCACTTACGGTACAACTACCCCTTTTAACTTCATTTGCATTGTATTTTATCGGCCAACATAGCATAACGGCATGGAATGATATTCGAAATCACTTAAATATCAGAAACCGTCAACTGTGGCTTAAATCAATGTATTTTCATGCTGCTGCTTGGATTTTATTTCTGTTGTTTCTGTTCTTATGGATTCCTTCTTATCCAAATCAGGAAGGAAATCTCTGGGCCATTTTTTTCATTTTTATTTCGTGCATTAGTTTTCCTCATGCAGTGTATATGCATATCTTGTATACCCAGAATAAAAAGGAATTAGGGTAAAGTGATATTTTCTGATGCTACACAATTTTACGCGGCTAGGGTAGAAAAACGGAATGTGTAAAGAGAAACGTATTGAATTAAACCCGGAATAAGCGTTATACATGATATGCACTAATACTTAACGCGATAGATCTGTGGGATAGATCCGGGTTATTCTCGAAGAATCGTAGATTCATTCGGCCCTTGCGGCTATTTGTGCAATTCTATTGAGCAATTAGCGTCAAAGTATATAGTCATTCAAAAAAAAAAACCGATGCCTCCTGCGTAGGAAGAAGCATCGGTTTCTTTAGTAGTATATTTGTTGGTCTTAGTCTTCTGTTCTTGATAAGGCGTAAATCACCAAACCAAAACCAATTTTGTTGATG
>CANMGM010000214.1 GCA_947497195.1 Bacteroidota bacterium | reverse complement strand
TGAACACCTCAAAACCGGGCGCATGGGTAAAGGTTCGGCGCTTGGATGTGATTGCTCCCGAGCCGGCTGTATTCAAAGATTTTGTTGTTGGCGACACCACCGTTCAGCTTGCATGGCATAACAGCAACAGCGAGGATATTGCTTCGATAAAACTATTGTATCGCAAACAGGGAGATAGTGCGTGGATTGATATGAGCAAGTGGAACATTCCCGATACCATTAGCAGTTTTACCTGTAAATCGCTCGATAAAAAAACCTGGTACGAATTTACACTCGAAACAACCGATAGTACCGGCTTAAAATCGCTTGCTGCTAGTCCGGTGCAACTCAGAACCTACGATCGAGGCCTGCGCAGCGGGGTGAGTGGGTTCAGCGGCGCCTTAAGCGAGGATAAAAAATCGATCGTGCTCAAATGGAGTGGAAACTTCAAACCCGGAACGCGCTACCTCATTTACCGAAAAACACCCGGGGCTGCAGGATTTACAAAATATAAAGTTATGAAAGATGTGAACGAATTTTCGGACAGCTCCATTCTCGAACTCGGAGAATACACGTACACACTTAAGGTGCTGCATCCCGATGGAGGCGAATCCTTGCCCGAGGAGGGCGTGAAAATAATAAGAACACTATAGGCCTAAAGGCCCAGCAGCACTTCTTCGCCTTTCTTGCCAGAGAAAAGCATGCGTTTCGGATTTTCGATAAGTTCTTTTACTGTGTAAAGAAATCCAACCGATTCGCGACCATCGATAATGCGGTGGTCGTAGCTTAGCGCTACGTACATTACCGGACGAATTTCGACCTTGCCATTTATAGCAACTGGGCGTTCCACAATGTTATGCATGCCAAGGATTGCGCTTTGTGGAGGGTTAATGATGGGCGTACTGAGCATCGATCCAAACACCCCACCGTTTGTAATGGTGAATGTGCCTCCACTCATATCGTCGACCGAAATTTTTCCATCGCGCGCTTTGGCCGCCATCGCTGCTATGGCTTTTTCAATATCAGCAAGACTCATGTTTTCGGCGTTACGAATAACCGGCACCATCAAACCTTTGGGCGTAGAAACGGCAATACCTACGTCGCAGTAATTGTGCGAAACGATTTCTTCGCCATCAATCATGGCATTAACAGCCGGAAATTTTTGCAAAGCAATGGTTACCGCCTTTGTAAAAAACGACATAAACCCGAGTCCGATGCCGTGAACCTCCTTGAATTTATCCTTGTATTCTTTACGCAGGTTCATCACATTACTCATATCAACCTCGTTAAAGGTGGTGAGCATAGCCGTTTCATTTTTCACCGAAACCAAACGCTGACTTAGCTTGCGGCGCAAAGATGTCATCTTTTCATGGCGCTTTTCGCGGCTGTTCGATTCAGCTTGTTTACCACCAAATCCGTTGGCAAGCAAGGCCAAAACATCTCCTTTCGTTATCCGTCCCGCCGGTCCACTTCCTTTAACATCGGCAGGTTTAACACCATTCTCGGTCATAATTTTTGCTGCAGCCGGCGATGGTGTTCCACTGGCATAAGAAGCTTTTTGCGGAACAATTGGTTCCTTAACCGCCTCCGGCTCCTTTGCAGCAACGGTGGCAGATAATGGTGCTGTGCTAGGTTTTGCAACAGGCGCTGCAACAGATGTATCAATCGTAGCAATGACATCGCCCACGTTAACTTTTTGTCCGGCCGAAACCTTTATGCTGATTTTTCCACCCTCGTCGGCATTTACAGTTAGGGTTGCCTTATCGGAATCAATTTCGCAGAGTTCATCGTCTTTTGAAACGATGTCGCCATCCTGCTTTAGCCAATTGGCAATTTCTACTTCGGTAATTGATTCTCCCGGTGATGGTACTTTTATATCAATCAGCATAACTCAAAATATTGGGCAAAGGTAAAAATCTATTGTCCTAAAAAGTGTGCGTTCATTTTACTTTATTTTCAAAAGGGTTTATTTTTCATTTTAAGCCTTATAATGGAAAAAGGACCGTGAACACTTCAAGACCCCAAACGAATACCCTGGTAATTTTCTGCCTCTTAGTGTAAATCTATGATTTCCAGATTTTCATCTGCGCTAAATTCTAATTCCTTGAGTAATTTTCGCTGTTTCAAATCAACAATGGCTTGTGTGTTTTCCTAAATGATGTTGATGTAACCTCCATCCGGATTTCCTGAACGCGAGAACCCCAAACGGGACAAGCACATTAAGCCTTAATCAGTATCGATACCAATGGCATTGTTTGGCATTATAGGAAACTTGGTTGTGAGAACGACATTTTGGGATACCATGAATTGCCGAGCCGTACACCAATACCCAAATAAGACTCAGATTATACAGACACGATTAAGCTCAATACCTTGTCGAAATTAACATTATAACCATCAACTCCCGACCCTCTTCAATCCAATAGAATTAGAGCACTACAATTTTTTGTACGTGCCATGTTTTATCTGAAAATTCAATTCTTAGAAAATAAAAGCCAGACTTAAGGTTTGAAACTTCTATTGTAGCGTTTTGTTGAAGACCTAGATTATTCATTTCAATAAGCTCTCCTGCGATATCTGTAATACAATATGAATTAAAGCTATTCTCAGACAGTACTCTTATGATATCATCCGCCGGATTCGGGGTTATACTTAGTGTTTTTGAACTAGGTTTTGAATCAACTCGTGCTGCTGATTGATCCAATGTATATTTGAGTACAAATCCATAATCTCCAGAACTAAGCGGAACGCCATTAACAGATCCTGAACTCGAGGAAAAACCGTAACCCAATGCAAAAATGCCTGATCCATCATTACTTAATTGTAACGAAATCGGATTGTCCTCTCCGCCATTAAGGTCCCATGGAAGTGTTGCCCCTGCGGTTCCAAAATCGGTTTGTATGTCGCCGTTTTCATCAAATAGGGCAACAATCAAATCCTCATCGCCAGAGGAAGTTATGCCTCCTAGGCAAACAATTCTTCCACTTGGATCTATAGCCATTGACAGGAACTCTGTATTGTCCTGGTCCCATAAAACTAAACCAGAATTTCCAAAGCTGCTTTCTATCGTTCCCTGACTATTTATTTTTAACAACATTGCTTCCTGAATATTTGTGGATGGGGAATACTTTCTTCCACATCCAATCAAGAAACCATCGCGATAAACAATGTCCGTAAAACTTAAAAAAGCTGTTGGATCTGAATAGCGAAATACTCCGCCGATTCCAAAAGAATTTTCCAATACTCCATTAGAAGTAACCTTTAAAACCTGCACTTCAGAAACTACCCCAAAACTAGAACTTGGCTTGTAATACCCTGCAAAATATGCATTGTCATTCTCATCAAAAGCCAAATTATATAATCGGTCGTCTGGTTGATTTTCGCCATAAACAAACAAGCCCCCAGATCCAAAATTTGTATTAAGCGCCCCCGAATTATCAAACTGAACCGCATAGCAATTTGAACTCGTGGTAAACATATTGGGGAGATTAACTTTATTAAAATGAACCCAAATTTTACCACTTGGAGCAATTTCCAATTTGGAAGAAAAAATATTCCCCGGTATTGAGAATGTGTTATTTCCGTTTCCGAAATTATCAATCAATGATCCATCTGGGTTTAGTCCTTTTATTATTAATGTTGTAACATTAGCGCTGCTATTAATTTCTCCGGTTAGAACGACCAAACTCCCATCAGAACGTTCGCGAATGCCATCGATACCGAACAGTGAAGTCGAGGCAGGAAAAGTGACTACTCCATTTGTTCCAAAGTTTGCAACGGGTGTGCCCTGTGCGGAGAATTTACTTAGAAAAGGCAAGCTAGAACCTGCAATTTCATTTCGTTGGCCACACACTAAAATATTGCCGTCAGCTAGCGTTATCAAGTCTTGTGCAGAGGATTGAGCATCGCCAAACATGATATAACTTCCTCCTGCAAAGAAAGAATTATCGAGTGTTCCGTTCTGGCTAAATGCTGAAAACGAGCTTATTAAAAATGCCAGTGTGTGTGTTGTAATGTTGTTTTTTCTCATCAAAAAATGTATTTAAATTCAGGTTAAACAAAAGATACCATTCGCCACAAATTACTTTGTAGATTTAATTCAAAATTCGAGCTTTAAAAACAATCAATCAATCCCTAATACTAGTGATTCCTTCTTCCTTAAAGATTAAAAATTGGCTTCATAAAACAACTGCAGATTCACTTAAACAAGAATTGCATTAGAACTGTAATGCGCTAAAATATAGTGCAATAGATATTTTCATTGTATTCGATTAAATCCCGTAGAGTAATAGATGCATTGAAAAGGCAGGTCGAGGAGCGCGCAGAAGGATTGTTTGTTGGGCTCTAAAAGCGAAATTTACCTAAGCTCAATCAACTCGAGCGTATCTTCGGCCTTAAACTCCAGTTCCGATACAATCGAACGCTGTTTCAAATCAACAATGGCTTGTGTGTTTTCCTGAATGATGTTGATGTAACCTCCAGCCGGATTTCCGGAACGCGAAAAGCGCAATTCGGGCAGTACCGGATCTCCTTTTTCGTCGATAAAGCTGTAATCCATAACCTGCTTTGCTGCAAC
>CANMGM010000213.1 GCA_947497195.1 Bacteroidota bacterium | reverse complement strand
TAGAGAATGTATTCGGCAAGGATATGTACACCGATTTGCCCAACACCTCGGCGCAGATTTACGACGATTTGCATCACCGCCACTGGGATTATTGGGAAGATGGAAAATACAACCACGTGTTTTTGTATAATCTCGTGAACGGTAAAACTGAAGGTGGCATTGACCTGATGAAAAATGAGAAGTACGACACACCTACTGTACCGATGGGCGATGAATCGGATTACACATGGAGTGCCGACGGAAATACCATTGCATATGTGTGCAAAAAGAAATATGGTAAAGATTACGTATTGAGCACAAATACAGACCTGTATCTTTATGATGTAAATCTCGGAACAACCTTTAATCTTACCGAAGGTCGCATGGGGTATGATACCGATCCTGCTTTTTCGGCAAACAACGATTTGTCTTGGTTGAGCATGGCTCGCGATGGATATGAGGCCGATAAAAACGATATCATCGTGAAAGGCTTTGGCAAGGGCGCTAAAATCATGAACCTTACCGAACGCTGGGATGGAACCGTAAAATCGTACCGCTGGTCGCAAGACGGTAAAACGATTTACTTTATTGCTCCGGTGAATGGCACAAACCAATTGATGGAAGTTGATTATCCCGGTCTTACCAAGAAGCTTCCAGTGGTAAGGCCCTTGCTAAGCGGCGATTTCGACATCAACGACATCATCGGCCAATCGGGCGAATTGCTGGTGCTGGCTCGCACCGACATCAACCATGCAACCGAATTATACACGTATCATCTAAAAACGAAAGAATTTAAGCAACTCACCCATGTGAATGATGCTGCATACACAGGCGTCTCAACCAGCCGCACCGAACGCCGCATCGTAAAAACAACCGATGGTAAAGACATGCTTGTTTGGGTTGTCTATCCGCCCAATTTCGATCCTGCGAAGAAATATCCAACCTTGCTGTATTGTCAGGGCGGACCGCAATCTGCACTCACGCAGTTTTATTCGTTCCGCTGGAACTTCCAGTTGATGGCGGCCAATGGTTATATCGTAGTTGCGCCAAACCGTCGCGGCATGCCCGGCCACGGCGTGCAATGGAACGAAGCCATTAGCAAGGACTGGGGAGGTCAGGTTATGAAAGATTATTTGAGCGCCATTGATGATGTATCGAAAGAGAGTTATGTCGACAAAAGCCGCCTAGGCTGCATCGGTGCCAGTTATGGTGGTTATTCGGTTTTCTATTTAGCGGGCATTCATCAGAAGCGTTTCAAGTCGTTCATTGCGCATGCCGGTGTATTCGATTTGAAGAGTATGTACGGTACCACCGAGGAGCTTTTCTTTACCAATTTCGACATGGGTGGTGCTTATTGGGAAAAAGACAATGCTGCTGCACAGAAGTCGTATAACGAATTCAATCCAATCGATCGCGTAGGCAACTGGGACACGCCCATGCTGGTGATTCATGGCGGCTTGGATTATCGCGTACCCGAATCTCAGGGCTTCCAAGCATATACCGCACTGCAGCTTAAAGGAATTAAAAGCCGTTTGTTGTATTTCCCCGACGAAAACCACTGGATATTGCAGCCTCACAATGCCATGACCTGGCAGCGCGAGTTTTACCGCTGGTTAAAAGAGACCTTGTAAAGCAATTTTGTAAGATATACCTACCAAGTAGCTTTCTATAGCGATAGATGAAAAAGATTAGGTAGATTATTTTACAATTTTGGAATCGAATTAACATGTATTTAGTTGGTAAATCGAATTTAGTATTACTTTAGCGCCGATTTATTATACGCTTAAAATTAACCTGAATTAGTATTCGTATTTATTTGTAACCCTCTACAATTAATCAACGTAAGGCCAATAGTTACGTGTGTTTAATTGTGTATAGAAAAAGATCATGCAACCTGCTGCGCCAGTTTCTGTTAACCATGAGTATATGACCAAAAGGTATCATATACTTGTAGTTGAAGACAATGCCGGTGATTTCATCCTCATCGAGCAGATGTTGCTGGAGATTCGTGATTTCCAGAAGGAGATCGTGCATGTTACCACACTTGGCGGTGCGATCGATTTCATGGAGCAACAACGTTGCGATGTTATTTTGCTGGATTTATCCCTTCCCGATAGTTACGGAATCGATTCTTTTCACAGACTTTCAAAACTTTTTCCGCAAACACCGGTCATTATCATGTCGGGCTTAAACGACACGCGCTTTGCTAACGAAGCTGTTAAACAAGGCGCGCAGGAATATCTGGTGAAGGGTGAATTTGAAGAGCGCCTCCTGGCCAAATCCATTTCCTACAGCATCGAACGTAAGGCAAGCATGGAAATGCTGCGTGAGAATCAGGAAACGTATCGCCTTTTGTTCGAAAACAATCCGATTCCGATGTATATCCGTGCAAAGGATTCGCTGAAAATTGTTGGCGTAAACCAATCGGCAATTGATCATTTTGGCTATTCAGAGGAGGAATTTCTTTCGAAGCTGGTTACAGATCTTCATCCGCCCGACGAACGCGAAGCGCTAATGGCAGTGATCAACAATTGGGATGGCAGCGATTCGGCTCCGACTACCTACAGGCATGTTTGCAAGGATGGATCGGAAGTATATGTTGAGTGTCGCGTTCGCGAGATGTTCTTCAAGGGAAATCCCGGCATACTTGTTCTGGCCGACGACATTACCGATAAGCGGCGTGTGCAGGAGGAAGTTAACATTCAGGCAAATATTCTGAAAAACGTTCGCGATACCATTTTCGTTGCGAACCGTCGCGGCGAAATTACTTATTGGAACGAAGGTGCAGAACAAACATTTGGGTATTCGGTCGAAGAAATGTCGGAGAAGAGCTATGATGTTCTTTATCCCGAAATCGACAAGCATCTGGTGCGGCAGGAAATTCAGGAGATAATTTCGGGAAAGCGAATACAATGGGAAAGTAAGCTCATTACGCGTGCCGGTAAAATTATTTGGTCTGACAATAAAGCATCCTTGTTGCACGACGAAAATGGCAAAGTAACGGGCTACATCCGCGTTTGCAAAGACATTACGATGAGTAAGCGCTTTGGAGAAACGCAGAAAGAGACCGTGGCGATGCTCAATTCGATTTTCAATACGGTTGATCAAGGGATTTTACTTTTGGATCCAACAGGTCGGATTAAAGCATTCAACTTCACCGCCAATAAACAGTGCATACAGTTGCTTGGTTCTGAGTTGTCGGAGAACAATAACTTTACCGAGTATCTCCTCGACGATATGCGCAATACGTGGCTGGGGCAATTCAACCGCGCACGCTCGGGTGAGCAGGTGCACGATGAGTTGGTATTTCGTTTCAGACCTGGAGCGGAATTTTGGTTTGGAATGAGTTTTTCGCCAGTAAGCGACGATGCCTCCAACGTAATTGGCGTATGCGTGAGTATGATCGATATCACCGAACGCAAACGCACCGACGAGCAATTTAAAAGTCAATTCATCGAAATAGAGAACAACAACCGTGAACTCGATAAATTGGTAAAAGTGTTATCGCACGATTTACGAGCACCATTAAATTCGGTGAGCGGATTGATTTCGCTTGCGCGGGAAGAGAAAAACCCGTTAGAGTTCGGAAACTATCTGAACATGATGGAAAAGAGCCTGCGTAAACTCGAAGCATTTACGAACGACATGATTGCTTCGCTGAAAAACCGGGGCGCGGTTGTGTTAGGCGAATTGAAACCACACGATCTGGTTGATGAGATTGTCGATGAATTGCGTTTTGCCGCTGATGCGAGCGGAATTCGGTTTGAGAATTTAATTCCCGAAGATTGCATCGCACTTTCTGATCCAGCTCGTTTGCGCATCATCTTTAGCAACCTGATTTCAAATGCCATCCGCTACCACGACCCCGAGAAGACAGATAAATTCGTACGTGTTAGTTGCGACAAGACGGCTCTTTCGGTATCGTTTTCGGTAGAAGACAATGGCTTGGGAATTTCAGAAGAACATCAACCCCATATTTTTGAGACATATTACACGGTAGGAAATGTTGCCGGCAGTTCAGGATTAGGCCTTTCGAATGTGCGCGATGCAGTTCAAAAGTTACGCGGGAAAATTGAATTGAAATCTAAACAAGGACAAGGCTCTGTGTTTACGATTATCTTGCCGATAAATTAATTTGCATACACAATACTTACATGCCATGAATGTTGAAGAGGTGCGTGAGTTTGCATTAAATCTTCAGGCCTCCACAGAGGACTTTCCGTTTGATGAGCATACTTTAGTGATGCGTGTTGGTGGAAAAATATTCGCAATTCTTCCCTTGGAAAAAAGTGGGCGCATCAATTTAAAATGCGATCCCGAACGTTCTGTTACGCTGCGCGAAGAATTTGATGCCATTACACCGGGTTATCACATGAATAAAAAGTGGTGGAATACGGTGGAATTTGAAAGGTTGCCTGAAGCATTGGTGAAGGAATTAATAGCACATTCTCATCTGCTTGTGTCCTCATCCTTGCCTAAGAAACTCAAGGCTGAGTTGGGAATCGAATAACATTCTCATAATTTATCTGCATCTTTGGCGCGATGAAAAAGTCGCAAACTTCGCAGAAAACCGAACGCGGAATCTGCATGATAACACGCC
>CANMGM010000212.1 GCA_947497195.1 Bacteroidota bacterium | reverse complement strand
GAACCGGATAAAGCAAAAGAGGCATTGCAGAAGATTGTTCAGGCAAATAAACTTGGTAAATGCAAATTTGATAACACCCTCATTAAAGCAATAGGCTTAAAAGAACAAGTTCCATAACTCTTTTGGGCTACTGTGGCTGAATTTAAAATCGGCATTTAACTCCATTTACCTAATCATAAGGAAGCGAAAATTCAATGATCCAAATCATCCTTCGTTATGAACTATATTGCATAAGCCCGGCTATACAATAGGTACATTCGTAAAAAACCTAAAAGGCCAAAAATGAAATGCAATTTTGTTTGTTTTTTTCAGTTATCTGCAATCGCGCTGATGCTCTGCTTGGCATGCGACACATGGGCTCAGGAAGTGCCTGCAAAAAGCCTTAAGCCCGGATGGGCGCTGCAACTTGGTTCCGGTATCCTTTATGGAGGTAATTTGGGCATTTTAGCCGAAAATCAAGTTAAATTAAGCAGCCGCTTTCGTATTTCACCATTCGGTTCATTGGGTATTGCCGATGGTGGTACAGCTCCCAATGCAGATAAACGCCAATATTGGTTTGGATATGCTGCAGGAATTAATTTAGAATATGGAAAAAAACACAGAATAATTTTGGGCCCCCATTTTATGGGGAATAATTATTTTGGAAATGCAACGAATGTGAAAAAAGATTATAGAGGCGGATTTTCGACGATTGTGGGATATAAAGGCACCGCCGATTTTGGCTTAATTTGGATGGTATATATTGGAAATGTTTATGCACAGAACGACGAGATTTTTTCGGACGATAAAACGTATGAAAATCAATCGCATGTTGGAATTGGTCTTGGTTATAAGTTTTGATTTGAAACAATTCAAGGCTGTAAATTAAAATCATGAGTTGTTTCATTCGTTTAACCCTCCTAGGTAGTCGGTCATGCACTTGTATTCAAACTACTACATCATAACGCATTCGAATTGATATGAACTGTCCGAATTTGCAAGAAAATTCATTGAAGCAATAAAAACGTGCAAAATAATTCGATGCATTCGGAATGAACCGGGAAGTCGAGCGCGATGAGTAGGAATCTCGAACCGCAGCATGTACGATTCGATTTTACTCGAAGGTGTTAATGAATAGTGTATTGAGGCTGTTTTGTATTAAAAGGCCCAGATATTCATTCCGATAAGCATAGGCCTCGATGGATTGGTGCATCGTTACAGTCCAAACGGCTGAATTATAAGGAGTTTACTTTGCCAGCACCAGTGTTCCCGTTTTGCTCAACTCTGCTCCATCCAATTGCCTTAGATACATAGTATACGCATACACACCTGTTGCCGCTTCAGCGCCTTTGAATGTTCCGTCCCAACACTGGTTAATGTCTTCGGTTTCAAAAATACGTTCGCCCCAGCGGTTAAAAATAGCAAGTTTAAACTGCGCCACACAGTCGCTGAGCACACAAAACTTCTCGTTGCTTTGTGGTCCTTTGCCGTTGGGCGAAAAAATACTTGGGATAAATGCCTCATTGCAGATAATATCAACCACCACCAATACCGTATCTATGCTGCGGCAGCCATTGGCATCGATGCCGGTAACAATGTATTGTGTTGTTTGCGTAGGAAATGCTAATGGCGATGCACAGTTGCTGCAGCTAAGGCCTTCGTCGGGGCTCCAGTTGTAGCTTACTGTTCCGCTTGCTGCAAGTTCAACTGTATCGCCTAAAAAAAGCGTTATATTATCGGGCAGCGCCACAAGACTCTCGCTAAACATCCGAATTGCAATGGTGTCGCTAAACGAACCCGATGCCAGGCAGTTGCCACCTGCATAGCTGTATGTTACAATAAAATCGCCTTCTGTATTTTCTAGTAATCCGAGTGTTCCATTGGCGCTGTTAATGGGTAGGGCAGGACTTACCGAGAATGTGCCGCCCGATGCAAAGCCGGCCGGCAATTCAGGGCTTGTGTTATTCATTCTGCATGGGTTGTTGGCATAGGCAAACGAAAGCAGCGGTTCTGTTACTGCTGTGGTTTGAACAATGCGGGTAATGGTGTCGCTGCCACAACCGTAATCCACAATAGCCGATATGGTAAAAGTACCTGGCTGCGAATACTGGTGGCTATGGCTTGTGCTGGTGGATAGGTTGCTGGCTCCTCCGTTTGGATCGCCCATGTTCCATTGAACGCTCTGCAAACCGAGTGTTTCGTCCAGCTGAACGCTTAGAGGCGTTGTTATACACGTGTCGCCTAAGACCAGTTGAGGACTTGCAACGAGCTCACAATTAATTAGTTTCACCACCCAATAATCATAGTTGCCATGATTGCCTGAAACATCACCATCATTTGATCCAGATTGACCAGCAACAATGTAACCCCCATCCATTGTTTGTTGAACAGCATACGCCCACTCAGCATTTGTTCCTCCAAGTGATTTCTGCCACTCAAGTGTTCCAATACTTGTAAGTTTTACCACCCAGAAATCAACGCTACCAAGATTGCCTGAAACATCACCATCATTTGATGATGATTGTCCTGCAACGATAAAGCCTCCGTCATTACATAGATTAAGAGAAAAAGCTATATCATCTGCAGAGCCACCCAAAGATTTTTGCCATTCAACTATTCCAACGTCAGTTAGTTTTAATATCCAAAAATCTGCGTTTCCCTGGTTACTTGAAACATTACCATCGGTTGAAGTGGAATATCCCGCGACAACGTAACCGCCATCGATCGTCTGTTGAATGGACTTTGCATCCTCAAAACTTGAACCTCCTAATGAATTTTGCCACTCAATGATTCCTGCATTATTCAGTTTTACCACCCAATAATCCCAGGTGCCAGAATTGTTTGAGACATCCCCGCTGCTTGACTCAGTAGATCCTACAACAACGTACCCTCCATCTATTGTTTGTAGAATATCATTGGCCCTATCATTACTTGTTCCACCTAATGATTCTTGCCATTCTATTGTTCCTGCACTGCTTAGTTTTACAATCCAAAAGTCATCTAAACCCTGATTGCCAGAAACATCGCCATCATTAGAACTAGAAGCTCCAGCTAATATGTATCCTCCATCATTCGTTTGCTGAATCGATGTTGCGTAGTCCAAACTTGAGCCACCCAATGATTTTTGCCACTCAATTATTCCAGTATTTGTTAGTTTAACAATCCAATAATCAGCGTTCCCATGATTGCCCGTAACATCACCGTCGTTAGAATGTGAAACGCCTGCAATAATGAAGCCTCCATCGCTGGTCTGTTGAATGGAATTTGCTCCTTCAAAACCAGACCCTCCTAGTAACTTTTGCCATTCAATTGTCCCTGTATTATTCAGTTTAACGACCCAAACATCATAACTGCCTTGATTGCCTGAAACATCATTTGAATTAGAATTTCCAGCCAAAATAAATCCCCCATCCGTTGTTTGTTGAATACATGCAGCATTTTCAACCATTGATCCACCCAATGATTTTTGCCATTGAATGGTATATTGTGCTAAAGCAAAAGATACAGATAGCATTGTTGTTAATGCAGTAAAAAGTAAATTTTTCTTTTTCATGTTTTGTTTTGTTGAATGAACAGTTTATTAAGGATTTGCCAATAATGATGTTTGGTGGCATTATAAAACGCAGTGCAAACTATTCGTTGGATTATTCTTTTAAACAAACAACATTTTATTTCTCGCCATAAATTTTAATCTAAAGGTAAGTTAAAAACTGAATTAATCTTTGATGCAGCGCACATTCAAACCATTTTGCTTAAGGCAGTTAAACTGGGAATAATTGCCTTCGAGGTAACCTAGGAATATATAAGAAGATTCGAAATCACTGAAAACGGATGAACTCCACCAGAAACCGCCATAGCCAATGGTTGCGTAAAACCCATAAATAATGCGATAACCACCAGGCAGCGCTGAAAAACCGCTTTCGTTGGTCGCTTCTTGATTGGGGCTAATCCAGTATTGTACGCTTGTTGATTTCAATTTTCCACCACAAGTAGCTTCTCCACCTAAATAGCCCGTTAAGATTGTCCATTCAACGTTTGTGGGTTCATGCCATCCTATTGGACATAAATTGCGCGGATCGGTGACTGCATAAGAATTATACAATTTACCGAATGGGCATTCGAAAAGACTATCATTTTTGTAATAGGCCCATGCACCTGTTGTGAGATTAGACCATTGAATACTGTCAGTAATATTTGAAATAGTTTCTCCGTTGCGATAGATACTTGTTTTGAGATTTTCGGCCATCCATTCTTGTGTGCCAATGACAATAGTTTTGTAAACATTCCCTTCTTGGTCAGTCATACTTCCGTAACTCAAGTTTGGGTTAAATACATTCGTTGCATCACAGCTATCTTGGTTTGCTGTGATAAAGTTTACATTTAAAATATCTGAAATGGGATGTGATTCAATCGTTCCGTTTTGCAAAACCACTTCCATATTAGTTGATGAACCTGTGAACCGAATACTATCTATAGTAGAAATGGCATTAGATACTGTGCCCGTATTTTTGTTAATGTTTTGTTGTGTTTGTGCAACAGATATTATACTAGAAAATAGAAACAGGTAAAAGAAGATTTTTTTCATGTCTTTATTGAATTGCAAATGGTTTCGTAAT
>CANMGM010000211.1 GCA_947497195.1 Bacteroidota bacterium | reverse complement strand
GCCTATCGAATCGTTTGATGAAGAGCACGTACGGAATCTCATGGCAGCCGAATTCGACGGAGTTCAATTCACGATCAAAGAAATCGCCGCACAAAACTGGAACGCCGCCTGGGAGGCCGGATTCGAACCGGTCGAAGTAAATGCGCATTGCATTATTCGTGCACCGTTTCATGCACCCTTTAACGATGGTCGACTTGAACTGATCATTGAACCGCGCATGTCGTTCGGAACCGGACATCATGCCACTACGCGCTTGATTTGTTCGAAAATGTACGCCCACGATTTCGAAAGCAAACGCGTGCTCGACATGGGATGCGGCACCGGTGTTTTGGGAATTCTTGCGGCCAAGCGTGGCGCATCTTCGGTTGAAGGCATCGACATCGAACAATGGTCGGCCGAAAATGCCGCCGAAAACGCTGCAATGAATGCGGTTGATATGCAGTGTTTTGCAGGTGATGCGCGCCTGTTGGCCGGAAAACAATTCGACGTAATTCTGGCAAACATCAACCGAAATGTTTTGGTGGCCGATGCTGCGGTGTATGCATCGGTATTGAGCAGTGGAGGCCTTATTTTCCTGAGTGGTTTTTTAAAGACCGATGAGCCTGTAATTGCCAGTTGTTTTGAAGCATTGGATTTCGAAGCCTGCGATACAGCATCCGAAGCTGACTGGCTTTGCCTTATATTTCGAAAAAAATAAGGTATGAAAATCGGTAAACTGCTACTCCTTTTATTAAGTATATTCCTCTATTCATCAAGCTTTTCGCAATCTGCAAAGAAATTGTGCCGCGATGCAGAAGCACATTTCGAGCGCGGTGAGTTTAATTTGGCGCTACCGGTTCTCGACCAGGCTTTGGCTGCTGAGAATAATTATGCACCGGCCTTGCTGCTAAAAGGCAAAACCTGCATCAAACTCAGTAAATTTTCCGATGCCGAGTCCTGTCTGCGCACCTACGCAATAGCCGAACCGAAGGAACAGGAAGCATATTGGTTTTTGGCCGAGGCCCTCGAAGGGCAAAAGAAATATTCTGACGCTGTTACAGCGATGGAGCAATTGCTTGCAATGAAGCCCAAATATGCCGAAGGCTGGATTCGTAAAGCATACCTTCAAATTAAGGCGCGAAAATTCGATCAGGCCATTAGCAGTGCGCGTGAGGCTGCAAAACTGGATGAGGAAAATCCGGAACCCTTCCTGATACAAGGCATTTCTGCCGATAGTTTAAATAACAACCAAGTAGCAGAGCAGGCATACGGCGATTTCATCAAGTTGGCGCGTCTCAATAAAAACTACCGCGAACGACAGGATTTATTCGCAACGGCACACGCCGGTCAGGCCAAAGCACAACTCGGTTTGTACAAGTACGATTTAGCGATTTACAATTATGCCGAGGCAGTTAGCCGAAATCCGAATAACGAAATCTTCATTATTGGTCGCGCACGGGCTTTTGCCGGTAATAAAGAACTGCAGCGCGCCTTGCAGGATTATGCACAGGCCTTGAAAGTGAATGCAAAGAGCTACGATGCTTGGTACGAACGCGCCTTGATTTACAAACAATTGGGGCAATTTGCATCGGCAAGCGACGATTTGAATCAGGCGCTACTGCTCAAGCCCGAAACAGCTAGTTTATATGCATTGCGCGCCGCCTGTTTTGAAGCTGCAAAAGACCTCAACAGTGCCTTGCGCGATGCCCGAAAAGCTTCAGCATTGGAGCCTTCGAACAAAGAATATTCGAAACTGCTCGCAACAATTAGCGAGAAGCATTACGAGGCCAACAAAGAGGAGGACGCGCCAAAGATTATTCTTACCGTTCCGCGCGATTTAAAAGACTCAATCGTGGTTCCGGCTAGCACGAAAACGTTTGCGCTCGAAGGTATGCTCATGGATGCTTCGGGCATAAAATCGTTGCTTGCAAACGGAGCAAGTATCAGTGTCGATGAAAACGAGAAGAATCCATCCTTTAGCGTAATGGTTCCCATTGAAGGAAAGTCAAAATTGAGCCTTCAGGCAACGGATGTTTATTTCAATACGGCAACCTGGACGTGCAAAATTATCCGTACAGAAGAAATTCCGCCTCAGATCGAAATCAACCGTCCAAACGAAACGGCCGAACGTGAATTGTATTTTGAACCGGGAGCACCAATGTTAATCGAGGGGCGAGTTTCGGATGAAAGCAGGATAAAACAAATTCTGGTCGACGGTAGGCCTGCTTTGTTTTCGGATGCAACGCTAAATCCGATTTTTCGGGCCGAAATCCCACCTGTTTCGGGAACGAACATCTTAGTTGAAGCAATTGATATTTGGGGCAATAAGGGAAGCAGCCAATACACCATAAAAACAGAAGATACAAGCCGTGTAAACCGTATGGGGAAGACCTGGGTGATTAGCATCGACAACCTTAAATACGAACGATATTCCCGAAACGACACAAGCTTGAAATTCAATGGGGCGACAGCTGAAGCGCTAAGTTCATATGCCATTGACCGGATTATTGAACACGAGAATGTTTCGTTGAACAAGCTGAACGAAATTTTTAGTGCTGCCTTGCAGGAAGAAATGAAGCAGGCGCGGGTGCGCTCGTTGTTGATATTGTATAATGGACTGGGTATGATTCGCAACGAGGCGGGTTATTGGTTACCGGTCGACGGCGACACTAGCAACACTGAAAAAGCATTTTCGCTGCAAAAAATAACAGCCTGGCTGGAAACCTGTACCGGTTTGCAACACGTGTTGCTTGTGGATGCAGGTACGCAGCATACAGCATACACTTCGGTGGTTCCGAAACTAAAGCGAACGATAGGCGATTGTGCAGCATTTAAGAACACGGGATATTCGGCGCAGATTATCAGCAACAATGCTTCAAATCAGGCATCGGGAAGAATGTTATTTATGCAGGCACTAACAACATTGTTGAGCGGAAAGTCGACTTGTATTTCGGCCGAAAATTTAAGCAGTTCAATTGCCGATATGCTGAGTTCGAATAAGCTGGCAGGTTGCACTTTGGGCGATTTGAAGGGATTGAAAACAGGAGACGGGAGTTTTTGTTTTTTGAAACGTTGAGTACTGGATATCAATTTAGTACATTTTAAATTTAATGTTTAATTTTTTAATTGCCTTCTCATGAAAATCGTAAGACACATCGGTATCTGGGTAGCATCTATTCTAGTCGGAGCCATATCCAATTCATTCGTTTTGCAATTGGGCTTAATGTTGATTCCTCCACCTGTTGGAGCCAATTTTAATACACCCGAAGGATTGGCAGCCTCTATGCCCTTATTAAGTCCCAAACATTTTATCGCCCCTTTTGCTGCGCATGCGAGTGGTACACTTGTAAGCGCAATTTTGCTCACTTGGCTTTTAAAGGCTACCTCGAAAAATCTAGCATTAATTGCAGCGTTAATTTTCTTTGCCGGCGGACTCTATATGGTTATGATTCTGCCTTCGCCACTTTGGTTTGATATGCTCGATCTAAGCCTTGCCTATTTTCCGATGGGGCTATTGGGATATTGGATTGGGAGGAAAATAGTTGAGAAGACAAATAAACACGTAAACAGTTAATTCAATTGCAATGAATAAAGCTTGTAAAGCTTTTTCTTCGAGTAATACTAAATGGTACCCCGCAATTAAACCAATACTCTTTTCTGAAATCTTTTGCGACGGATATTAAAGATGGATTCTTATGATCACTAAAAAAGTCTTGCCTTTTCTGCTTTTATTTACAGCTACCCAGGGTTCGATCGCCCAGCGATTACAGTTAATCGTATTCATGTCTGAAACCTGCCCAATCTGCAAAAGCGTAACATCCGAGTTGCGCCGAATCGACGAAACCTATCCCGATTCGCTTTTATCCATAACAGCTTATTTCCCTGCCAGAACGGCCCCGAAGAAGGAAGCAATCAGACAGTTTGCACAGAAATACAAACTTGGATTCGATTTACTGCCTGATTCCAATTTTACCAATGCGAAGCATTTCAACGCCAAGGTAACTCCCGAAGCCATTCTCATCGATGTTTCTGCAAATAGCATCGTCTATAGGGGCATGATCGACGATTCGTTTGCCTCGGTTGGGAAGCGCCGCACTGTAGTTAAAAATCAGTATCTTCGAAACGCGATTGAGTCGTGGCGTAAGGGCGAAACACCACAAATTTCTGAAACACAACCAGTAGGATGCATCATACAATACCCGTAATAATGAAGAAAAGCTTCACAATTTTAGGTCTAATGCTATTTTTAGCGCAAGGCGGAAGTGCTCAAAATCTCACCTTTGCCGAACACATTGCCCCAATCATTTACGAGCACTGTACTTCGTGCCACCGTCAGGGAGAAATAGCTCCGTTTCCACTTACCAACTATCAGGAAGTGGCCGACTGGGGTTCAACCATCCAGTACGTTACCCAAATAGGCTACATGCCACCCTGGAAGCCCGATCCGAATTACCGAACCTATCAGCGCGAGAATTACCTCAGTGCCGAAGAAAAGCAACAAATTAGCGATTGGGTCGACCAGGGTATGCCAGAAGGAAATCCGGCACTCACGCCCAATCCGCCCGTTTTTCCAAGCGGATCGCAGGTTGGCGTTCCTGATCTTGTTGTTTCGTTTAG
>CANMGM010000210.1 GCA_947497195.1 Bacteroidota bacterium | reverse complement strand
CCCTGCGAGACGAATACCACCTGTAATGCGATAATCTTCGAATAAATCCGAAATGCCTAAGCGGAACATCCCGTTGAGTGATGGATTGAAATAGCCAAACGTACTATACGGCTGATAAACCTGGTTGAGGAAACTTCGGTCGATGCGTGTTACGAGGTAATCGGTATACCACGATGTTTCATACATCCTTTGCTTGCTGACGCGAAAAGTGTCTCTTGCTCCTTCCTTTTCCTGCTGACGGCTTTGCTGACTTTTGTTTCCGAATACTAAGATTTTCTTTAGTTTCGTGCGGGGCTCGGGCTCGGTGTTGCGGTTATTATTTATTTTTTTTCGTGCTTTTTCCAGTTTGCCCGCATCCGGAAGTTTTTGTCCGAATGCCCAAAGACTATCGGCAGGTGTAAAGTACACGTTTTGCCGGCCTTTGTAATAGATGATTTCTGCCGAAGCTCCATTGGCCGAGCGGCTGTGTTTTTCGATAGCCCGGTTGTAATTTCCCGCAGGTCGACTAACCATGAAATAGCGGTAATGCGTTGTGGTATCGATGTAAGCGATGGTGCTATCGAAGCGTCCTTGGTAGCGGTTTGTAATTCCGTTTTCATCCGATAACCACACGAACTGACCGTTGGGCAATGCGCGAGCCTGGGTTTCGTTTGCACTGGGCGTTTCGGTAAGGCGTTGCACCACAGGAGCCATTAAATCGGTGTCGTAAATGAATAAATCGTTGTTGAAATCGGGAATAACCTTGGGGTCTGGTGCATGTTTCAGGCTGTCTGAAATTCGGTTCGAGCTAAATAAAATACGTTTCCCGTCGGGCATCCAGCTGCAATCGTATTCGTCCCAGTAATCATTGGTGATGGGCATTAACGTATTCGCCATGTTCTGGTAGAGGAAGAGGTCGGTTTGCCCGTCGCGGGAGCCAATCAACGCATAACGCTTGCCATCCGGTGCAATGCTAAAATCTTCAACTTTTTGCAAATCGTTCAGAAACTTGCGTTCGGTTGTTTTTTTCTCGAGCGAATAAAAATTCAACCGCAGTCGACCTTTGTGTTCATCGGTATAAACAAGCAAATCGCCGTCGGGATGCCAGGCTATTACCGGATAACTGCTTTCGGGAAGACCGGGTAGGCGTTTCCCGACACGAAATAGCTTTTTCCGTTTACCGGTTTCGGTATTATAGAGCCAAACGGTGTTTTTCCCATGATCATTGCGCACATAAGCAAGGCGTTTTCCATCGGGATGCATGCGAACTCGTGTGTAGGTAAATCCGCGACGGTATTTGCCACTGATTTTCTTTCCTGGAACAGGTTTCGTCTTGGCCTCGGCTGCAATAAGCTGCTGATCGAGGAAGTTGAGCCATTCCTGCCATACTAAACTAACCGGCTGTGCCAATGCAACCTGGATTCCCTGATCGGCACTGCGGTAGTCGGCTGTGAGGTTCACAATATCGGTGATGATTCGTTCTCCGTAAACCCGGGCGAAAAAAGTCCACATCGAAAAGCCTGCAATTTCCGCCTCTTCGCCTTCGAGGCGGTTGAGGTTGAAATAGCGCCCGCTTATTAGTCCATCGCGCACACGACTTGTTTGTGCGGCATCCCAAGGCTCCGAAAGGTATTTGGCAAGGCCTTTTTCGAACCAAGCGGGTATGCGTATTACCGTTCCTGAACGCATCCGCTCGCGCAGGTTACTGCCGTATAGCATTTCTTGAATAAACGCTCCTGCGATTCCCGCTTTAAGTTGGTTTACAAAAGGTACGTAGCCGTTTGTATAGTAAACCATGACCTTGTTACCCACCTGGCGTGTCATTCCGCCCGGATTGTTTTCCATATCGGGCATGCTGCCCAGATTGGTTTGCCTGAGGTCAGAAAGGCGGTTGAAGAGAATAATCTGCAGGCGATTTTCGAGTTCGTAGTTGAAGCGGTTTTCGAGTTCGATGAGGTATTCGTCGGCAATTCGTGCCGCTTGATGCGAAAGATCTTTTCCGCCGGCATAGAAAAACACATCGTACTTCGGGTAGCGGTAAAATTCCCAGTTGATGGGCTTATACTGAATTCGGTTCTGACCGAATTCCATTTGCGAACCGTTGTAAAATTGGGCTTCCAAACCGGTCAAACAATACATGATTAACCAAAATAAAAGATAGATATAGCGTGCTCGCATGCTTTGTAAAAGTACCAAAAAACAACATTGCGGGCGAATAGGCGATGTCAACTATAATGATTTATTTTCCAGCTGTTTAAATGTATTGAAACTTCCTCAAAACTAATTACTCGCCTAATCAAATAAATTTTTGTTTATTTTTCGCATCTTGTAGAAGACAATGATAAATGTAACAAAATCATATTTACCATCTTTAAGCGAGTATGTTACATACTTGGAAGGTATTTGGGAACGGGGCCAACTTACAAATCATGGCCCTTTGGTTCTCGAATTGGAAGAGAGGATTAAGCAATATTTGGGAGTTAGGCATTTCTTTTTTGTTAACAATGGTACAATTGCATTACAAATTGCAATTAAGGCGGCTAATTTGAAAGGGGAGGTTATAACTACGCCTTTTTCTTATGTGGCCACAACTTCAAGTCTTGTTTGGGAAGGCTGCAAACCAATATTTGCAGATATTAAAACGGGGTATTGCACCATTGATCCGAAATCAATTGAGAAGGAGCTGACAAATCAAACCGAAGGTATTTTAGCAACGCACGTTTATGGTAATCCTTGCGATGTAGATGTCATTGCAGAAATTGCGCGAAACAATAATGTAAAAGTAATTTATGATGCGGCCCATGCATTTGGGGTAGAATACAAAGGGCAATCAGTTTTGAATTATGGCGATATCTCAACCTTGAGTTTTCATGCCACAAAACTATTTCATACAATCGAAGGTGGTGGAATAGTTACTTCAGATGACGAATTGGCACACAGAATATCGTATATGCGAAATTTTGGCCACAATGGCCCAGAAGAATTTTTTGGCGTTGGTGTGAATGGTAAAAGTTCAGAATTTCAAGCTGCAATGGGACTTTGCTTGTTGCCGCGCATGAATGAAATAATTGATTTACGAAAAAGCATTTGCGAACGATACAGGAAGAATTTAATAAATTTACCACTAGAATATCTTAAAATACAAGAGGGCACAACCCGATACAATTTTTCTTATTTTCCTGTTATTTTTGAAACAGAAGAGATGCTAATTAGGGTTTTAAACACTTTAAAGAACAATAACATCATAGGTCGAAGGTATTTTTATCCTTCATTAAATACTTTAGATTATGTAACAAACAATTTGCATAATAGTAATTCTGAAAATTTATCCTCGCGCGTGCTTTGTTTACCTTTATACCCTGACTTAAAATTGGAAGATATAGATACTATTTCAAGTATTATCCAATCGGTTTTTCGACATAACGAATAAGGCATTCTTTTTACAAAAATCATGAATAATCCACTCATTTCTTTTATTTTACCCGTTTTTAGAAATGAAGGTTCGATAAGGATTACGTGTTCGAAAATCGAAGAGTTATTCCATTATAAACTTCAAACATTCGATTTTGAGATTGTTTTGGTTAATGATGGTTCTGATGATGGCTCTTGGGCTGAAATACTGGAAATAACATCCGTTAATGAAAGAATAAAAGCACTTTCATTTTCCCGCAATTTCGGGCAAGTTGCGGCGATGATTGCTGGAGCACGTTATGCAAAAGGTAATGCAGCCGTATTTATGTCGGCCGACTTACAAGATCCAGTTGAACTAATTGAAGAGATGATTCAGGAATGGCAAAATCAAAAAAGTGAAATTGTAATTTGTTACCGCACAGACAGGGAGGATTCAATTTCGTCCAAGTTAACATCAGCAATTTTTTATCGTTTCATGAAAATTGCCAATCCCAAAATGCCTGAGGGCGGTTTTGATTATGTATTGCTCGATCGAAAGCCACTCGATGTTTTTACAGAAATAGATGAACGTAATCGTTTTTTTCAGGGAGATATACTTTGGATGGGGTTCAATATAAAATTCATTCCCTACAAGAGATTGAAAAGAACCATTGGTAAATCGCAATGGAATTTTAGTAAGAAATTGAAGTATTTTATTGACGGGTCGTTAAATACTTCTTACATACCTATTCGGTTTATGTCTATGATTGGTACGGCAACGGCAATCCTTGGTTTTATATATGCATTTGTAGTCGCATACACCCGTTTTATCAACAAGGTACCGTTTAAAGGCTATGCGCCAATTGTCATACTTTTACTAATAATTGGTGGATTGATAATGATTATGCTTGGTATAATAGGTGAATATTTGTGGAGGGTGTATGACGAAACAAGAAAACGTCCCGTGTATATAATAAAAGAGCAAGTGGGGAAGTTTTGATGCCATCTAATAAATAAGATATTCCTCCCCGTGAAGGCTTGAATCTACTCGTACTGATTTTAACCCAAAATAATTACTCACTGCCAAATTGCAGTCCTGACTAGAATCAGGTAAAATATCACATATAAAGATTGTGTAGGGGGTTTTACTCAATGGAGCAACCCGAATATTTTTACTCTTATTATTTTCAAAAAGTCGGTATCGATTTTCGGACTCTACCGAATAGCTTTTCGCATTCCCT
>CANMGM010000209.1 GCA_947497195.1 Bacteroidota bacterium | reverse complement strand
GAAAGGAAAGGTAATTGTGGGCTTTGCAGACACACTTTTTAAGGGCAATTTCGAACTCGATGAGTCAATGGATTCCGTAATCTGGGTGCAGCAAGTGGCCGATCCGCGTGCATTTGGGGTGGTAAAGCTCAACAACGATAATCTCATTACCGACTTTGTTGAAAAGCCGCAGGAATTTGTTTCAGACCTCGCTATCATTGGTATTTATTACTTCAAAGACGGCGAAAATCTGCGCAACGAATTGCAATATCTCATCGATAATGATTTGAAGGAGAAAGGCGAATTTCAAATTACCAATGCACTGGAGAATATGCAGCGCAAAGGATTGCGATTTGCGCCAGGAAAAGTGGCCGAATGGCTCGATTGCGGTAACAAGAATGCTACGGTCGAAACACACAGCCGCTGGTTGCAGCTCAATCCCCATACGAATACTACAGGCGCAGGCCTGCATTCCGAAAATGCGGTGGTGGTTCAGCCCTGCTTTATCGGTAACAATGTAAAACTGAGCAATTCGGTGGTGGGTCCAAACGTCTCCATCGCCGATGGAACAAGCATCAGCAACAGCGTGATACAAAATTCTATCATCCAGAAAAATACAAGCATCCGAAATAGCGTTATCGATAATGCCATGATTGGAAGCCATGCCGAAATTCACGGCGCAGCTCAGGCATTCAGCCTTGGCGATTACTCAACCATGAAGCACGAATGAGGATAAGACAGCTTGGACTTGGTTTATTGGGATTAGCGTTGTTTTTATCATCCTGCAAAACAGGCTCAAAAACCGTTGATGTAAACGTTTCGTCCAAAGCCGAGCTTTCCGAAAAGGAGCAAATTGATTTCGCTTATCTTTTTTTCGAGGCCGAGAAGGACAAGATTCTGGGCAATGATCCGCAGGCGGCACTTAAATTCAATCAGGCGCTGCGCATTAATCCGAGAAATGCAGCAACACATTACGAACTGAGTCAAATTTATCTTCGCACCGGAAATGCAGATCTGGCCGAACTGAGCGGATTGCAGGCCGTAAAATTTGATCCCGAAAACATCTGGTATAAATTGTCGCTCGCAAGCGTGTATGAGCAACGCGGTAAGACCGACAAACTGCTTCAATTGATGCAGGAAGTTGTTAAATCGGACCCCGAAAATTTTGATAATCAATATTCGCTTGCAAGTGCTTTTGCAATGAACGGGAAATACGACGAAGCCATTAAGATTCTCGATAAACTCGAAAGTCAATATGGCATAAACGAGGAGTTCTCAAATCAGAAAAAGGCGCTGTATCTGCAAATGAAAAAGCCCGAAAAGGCCATTGAAGAGGTGCGTAAACTCATTGAAGCTTTTCCGGATGAATTCTCATACCGTGGCATGATAGCAGAGATTTATGAGGAAATGGGCGAGGACGATTTAGCATTGAAGGAATATGAAGAATTGGTTCAGGCTGATCCCGACAATGCATCGGTTTATTTTTCGCTCGCCGAATTTTACCGTCGTAAGGGCGACAATGCCCGTTCGTTTGATGCCTTGAAGAAAGCCATGGGGAATCCCGAAGCAGAACTCGATTTAAAACTACAGGTTTTGGGATCATATTATTTGTTGATGGAACAGTTTCCGGAACTTGGTGTGCAGGCCATGGAATTATGTACCTTAATGATTCAGGCACATCCGGAGTCGGCGCGTGCACATGGATCGTATGGCGAACTTTTGTTGCGCGAAGGCAAGGCAAATGAAGCACTGCCCGAACTGGAAACAGCATTGCGCCTCGACAAATCGTCGTTTGGCGTGTGGAATCAGTTGCTCATGGTTTTGAATGATGTGCGTAATTTCAAACGCATGGAGGAGGTGGCTGCCGAAGCCATGGAGCTTTTTCCCGGTTCACCGGTATTTTATTTATACCACGGTATAGCGGCGATGCAGCAAAAGAATTACGAAAAAGCCGTTGAGTCGCTCGAAGCTGGTGCAACCTTAACAGTGGCAAACAATCCACTATCGGCTCAATTTTATGCATCGTTGGGCGATTGTTACCATGCGATAAAGAATCATACAAAAAGCGATGCGGCATACGAGAAGGCACTTACATTCGATGCATCCAACACGTATGTGATGAACAATTACGCCTATTATCTCTCGCTTCGCAAGGAAAAACTCGATCGTGCGCTTGAATTGACTACACAAAGCAATGAACTCAATCCCAACAGTTCATCGTTTCTCGATACCAAAGCCTGGATTTATTTTCAGCGTGCAGAATACGACCAGGCTGCAATCTGGATCGATAAAGCGCTTGAGGCAGGCGGAATGAAAAGCCCCACCATCGTAGAACACAAAGGCGATATCCTTTGGAAACAAGGGAAAGCAGCCGATGCGCTCGATTTCTGGAAGCGCGCCAAAGAGCTCGGCGGTTCGGAACCTGAATTATTGATGAAAATTGAAACCGGACGCATGCCCAATGAATAGATTTCGGTTTGTGGTTTTTGCGGGCTTTGCTATTGGCATTTCGATTTTATTGACTGCAACTGCCTGTAAAACTCGGAAAACCGTTCCTGTGGCCGATGCAGTTAAACCTGTTGTGCCTACAGCGATTCTTGCGGATAGTCCCGATAGTTTGTATGCCGTTTTGCAATCGGGCGGACTACCAGCAACCTGGTTTGCTGCGCGTGTTGCGGTTGATGCTGAGCTCGACAGAGAGAAGCGCTCGTTTAACGTGAATTTGCGGATGCGCTGTGATTCGCTCATTTGGATGTCGATTTCGCCTGCGCTTGGAATCGAGGTAGCCCGAGTTTTGATTTCGCCCGATTCTGTGAAGTTGCTGAACCGCATAAACGGAACATATTTCAAGGGAGGGTTCGCCTATATAAGCGAGTTGCTGCAGGCCGATTTGAATTTTAAAATGCTCCAGGCTATTTTACTGGGCAATGCCTATTTACATTACACTGTGGATAAGTACATACTGGATCGTGAAAACGGTGAATTCGTTTTGAGCACTTTTAAAAAGCGAAAAATGAAGCGCGAAATCGAAATGGAAATACCCGAAATTGTAACGCAAGAGATTTGGTATTCGCCAGATAGGCATAAGGTTAGCCGAATGGAAATGCGCGATTACCGTCCGATGCGGAATTTCAGTGTACGGTATCTTGGTTACGAGTTAATCGACAGTTTGCAGGTGCCATCATCGTTTCAGATTGATGCACAGGCCAACAAAAGTATTTCGGTGCAGATGACCTATTCGCGCATTGTTATCAATAAAGAACAAAATATTGCGTTTAGCATTCCCGACGATTATGAGCCGATGCGCTAAACTTGTTTTTTTATTTCTGATTTGCTGTTTTCCGATTTTCGGACAAACATCCAAGTCTGATTTGGAGAAACGGAAAAAAGCCTTGCAGGATGAAATCAAGCAAACCAATCAACTCATTCTTGAAACCCGCAAAAACAAGAAGGCTTCTTTAACGCAACTTAAGGCGCTCAACGCTAAACTGGCAAGCAGAATGAAGCTGATTGGCGCCATTCAGGGCGAAATTAATCAACTGAATTCAACCATCACATCCAATTCACAGCGCATCGGTGAGTTGAACACAGACCTCAGTCAACTTAAATTAACCTATGGTAGATTGGTGAAGCGGGCATATATGAACCGCAATCAACGTTCGGCTCTGCTACTGGTTTTCTCGGCGCAGAGCATCCAGCAGGCCTACAAGCGCTTGTATTATTTGAAAACCTATTCATCCTACCGAAAGAAACAAGCGGCGCTGCTTGAAAATACGCGCAATGAACTCGATGGAAAACTGGTGGTGCTGAAAAAAGACCTCGATACCAAACAGGTACTATTGGGAAGCGAGCAGGTGGAGAAGAAAGAATTGAGTAAAGAAAAAAGCGAGCAGGAAAAAGCGCTGAATGAACTGAAGAAGAAAGAGAAGGGACTGAAAAAAGAATTAGCGAACAAGGAGGTGAGGAAGAAGAAGCTCGATTCAGAAATCCGGAAAGTGATTGAACGGGAGATTGAGCGCGAGCGCGCAGCAGCAGCAAAGGCAGCAGCGAAAACAACTGCCGCATCAAAACCAAAACCCAAATCCGGAACCACAGAACCGAAGAAAGAAAGTGTAAAACCAGCACCCGAACTGCGCATTACTCCCGAAACAGCGGCTCTTTCCGGAAAGTTTGAAGCCAACAAAGGCCGATTGCCCTGGCCGGTTGATAAAGGCGTGATTTCGGAGACATTCGGAACGCATCCGCATCCTGTTTTGAGAGGAATAAGTACCTATAACAACGGAATCGACATTGCTACTAGCCGAGGCGCTTCAGTAAAATCGATCTTTGAAGGCGAAGTAATGGGTGTAGTTTCGATTCCCGGGGCTGGATATGCCATTATTCTAAAACACGGCACCTACCTCAGTGTTTACGGGAATTTAGCTTCAGTAAACGTTTCGAAAGGGCAGAAAGTAAAGACCGGCGCGGTGTTGGGTAAAGCCGGTGAGAATGATGAAGGCCAACCGGAGGCGCATCTGGAAATCTGGCAGGGAAAAACAAAGCTTAATCCGGCAGTGTGGATTGCGGGGTGATTAATACGTAAAATCGCGTCTAAACCAATACGAGAATCGCGGGAAGTAATAGGTGATTTCGAGCATCACGAAATTGG
>CANMGM010000208.1 GCA_947497195.1 Bacteroidota bacterium | reverse complement strand
GTCCAGTTTGCCCCTGTGCCCCTGCAACACCATCCGCGCCGCGGCAATCGAGCGCATCCCAATTGCCATCATTATTTGTATCTTCAGCAGGATCCTGAATGCTGTTTCCATTTAAATCCCAACAGTTGAGTCCACCACCCGGACCCGGAGGTCCCTCAGGACCAACTGCGCCATCTGCACCAGGAGATCCTTGCGGTCCCGCCGGTCCTGTAGCACCAATTAATCCTTGTGGTCCAGCTACTCCATCCGCGCCACGGCAATCAAGCGCATTCCAAATTCCATCATTGTTAACATCCTCTGATGCATCTTGGATGCTGTTTCCGTTTATGTCCCAGCAGTTCAATCCGCCACCCGGTCCCGGAGGGCCTTGTGGTCCAGCCGGACCTTGAGTTCCGGATGGTCCCTGAGGTCCAATAGCACCAGCTTCTCCTTGCAGACCTGATGCGCCTTGAGGGCCTGTTAAACCAGTTGGTCCTTGAGCTCCGGCCGGCCCTGTTGCTCCTTGCGCTCCTCGACAATCCAATGTATTCCAAAGTCCATCGTTGTTAATGTCTTCGTTTGCATCTTCCTGACCATTGCCATTGAGGTCCCAGCAGTTTAAGCCAGACGCTCCCGAGCCCCCGTTTCCTGATTTTTGTGCATAAAATGCATACGGAACAGAAAGTAATTCATTGAGACCGAGATCGGTGTAGTTCGTTCCGCCCGTATTGTCGATTTCAATTTTTAAATAATGATTTGCAGCCGACCAGTCTACTTCATTGAATATCCCCAATATTGGTGTTCCCGCACCAATTTTTAGCGTGAATAATCCGAAAATATTTGTCGTTGCAATTTGTCTTTCCTGATAACGAATAATGCCCGGCGTATTACCTTCTAAAATGGATATCCGCAAACCAATATTCTGGTTAACAAATACGCCTCCATTTGAATTTCTGGCAATAGCTTGGTAATTGATTCCTTGTGGAACTTGGTTTTGCGCCAACGTTTCATTCGTGTTGAGCGAAATAAAGACTATTACAATCAGTAAGGCTTTAAACCATCTCAGAAATTTTACGTGCGCCATCAAATTGAATAAGGAATAATTGAAACGCTATAATGTTTCATAGGTTTCAATCTTTGTTCACAATCAATTGACGATGCTGAATTTTTCCATTTCCATCAATCAATTGAAGACTGTATAACCCAGCGTCGAATCCATCAAGCGAAACAGTGTGTATATTATTTACAATCGTTTCACTTAACACCAATTGCCCGAGCGCATTGTATATAAATACGTTGTGGAATTCGTCTCCTTTGATGAAAATCTGATCCTTAGCCGGATTTGGGAAAAACACATTCTCAGCATTAGAATTTTGAACAATACCTGTTGGTTCCGGCATTCCAACTAAAGCCTCGTTGGTTTGTATCGCCGGATTCACATCAAATACAATCGATGCCTGATTGCCGATAAATTGTCCGGGCATCAACTCCTGATTGGCCTGAATGCGATAAACTATAGTTCCGATACTTCCGGCAAAATTCTCAGACGAATCGGGAAGATTAATCTGATTGTGGATGAAGCGAATCAGTCCGTTGCCGGCATTAACCATAATAGCATTGTGGCTCGAAGAAAGCAATTGAACAGAAGTTTCGTCGAAAAATGAAGGAATGAGATTGCTAACCACTACCGTTTGTGCAGGTGCAGTTCCGGTATTCTGGAATTGAATACGGTAGGTGTACCAAAGTCTGTTTTCAACTATTTCCCAATCGTAAACATATTGATTGGGTGATTCATCCTGCAAAACCTGAATGTGATTTGGATCGTATGAACCATTTACAATCTGACAAACCTGAGCCTGGTTGTTAGCAGCATTGCAATCTTCAAATCCCTCCGCTACAACCTGAAAGCATTTCGATAAACCGTCTGTTGCAAAACAACTTACAGAATCATACAGGTGGATGGTTTTATATTCTCCATAAACCAAAGTATCTGAAAAATTCCAGGTGTAGGCGTTACCATTTTGAGAAGCGAATGCAGGAACAGTGGAGTAAAGGTATATGGAGTCGGGAATGGTGAGCGTAATCGAATAACTGTTCACCGGATAAAGTCCATGATTGGTAATGGAAATAAGTTGATGATTATCGTTGCCGGCACAACGGCGCAGCGGCCCCATTGGCGATACATTTACATGTAAATCTGAACAGGCCGAATCGGGATGCACATAAAAATCGAGCATATAATCGGAGCTACCCGCCTCGGTATAGGAAACAGCATGTAGTGCATTTTCGGGACATACAATTGTAGCAAATGGCAAATTGGCCGTCATTCCATTCATCCCGATTGAATAGGAACCGGTATCGGCTTCGAAGTTGTATATGCCGTTTGCCTGTGTTTGGGTATACGCCATTCCGTTATCGCGAATGATGGTTTGACCGGGTACAGCATAATCGGCTCCATCAACAATACAATTCCCATTGAAATCGGCAAATACGCGTCCCGACATGATGCAGCTTGGTGCAGAAACGGTGTCTGGATCAAAGCGCCACGCATCATTTTGAGTTTGCCACACACCCGAATTGTTTCGTCCCGGCACAGCATAACCTTCAGTGCCAGTTGCATTTTGGATCCCTTCAATGGCATAACTTCCCAATCCACCTTGGCTATTGCAAAACAGTTTATTGGTGATGTGCATTTCGATGTTGTTGGTAGTTTCGTGCAACTGAAGTTGACCCGTATATAAAATGTTCGTGCATCCAAATAAAGGAACATTGTTATAATTAATTATAAAAATACGGTTGGGGGCTTCGTTGGCGGTATAATACGTTATAGTTCCATTTACAGCAGGATTAAGATCGCACCATGTGAGGAAAACCGAATTCACCGCAGCGTCACCCTGCGGCCCTGTAGAAGAAAAAGGAATACTATTGGCAACCGTAAATGCAGAAAAAGAAAAGGCAGGTACATTCCTGAATGTGATGTAGCCGTTGGATGAAATTTGTAGCGAGTCGTAATCGACTCCAAAAAAGCGAAAGGGAAAGCCAATTGGGATTTTTTCTGAGTATTGATCATCGGTTAAATAAACCGCCGATACATTCTCAGATACAATGGGGTTGAAGGGGACTTCATACGCACCATATGGAATCTGGGCGAATCCGATGCTTGCTGCAAATAGGAAGATGAGAAGTAAATTGTTCTTCATAACAAATAGAGGATTAAAATCTAAAGCAAGATATTGATTTACAATTAAAATCCGATAGGAAAACTGATTAACAGCAAAAAAAAAGCCCCACGGATTCCGAGGGGCTTCTATGTATTTAGATGATAGAATTATTCAGCTACCACTTCAAATTTAACATCGGCTTTGATGTCTTTGTAAATTTTAACGTGAGCGGTGTAAGTACCAATTTGTTTGATAGCTTCTTCGTCGAGATTGATGTTTTTACGATCAACTTCAACTCCCGCTTTACGCAGCGCCTCAGCAATCTGGATGGCATTCACCGAACCGAAAATCTTGCCCGATTCGCCTACTTTAGCTCCTACCTGAACGGTAAGTGCTGCAAGTTTTTCGGCAGTAGCAGAAGCTTCTGTGCGCAATTTCTCTTCTTTGTGAGCGCGCTGACGAACACTTTCGGCTAACATTTTACGGTTCCCTTCGGTGGCAAGCATTGCAAATCCCTGTGGAATGAGGTAGTTGCGGCCATAGCCCGGACGAACTTTCACAACCTCGTCTTTATGACCAAGGTTTTTTACATCTTGTTTCAGAATTACTTCCATGATTCAGTTCCTCCTTTATTATTTCATTAAATCGGCTACGTATGGCATCAAGGCGATGTGGCGTGCACGTTTAACTGCCTGAGATACTTTGCGCTGGAACTTCAATGATGTTCCGGTGAGTCGGCGTGGAAGAATTTTCCCCTGCTCGTTTACAAACTTCAGAAGGAAGTCTGCGTCTTTGTAATCGATGTATTTGATTCCGCTTTTCTTGAAACGGCAATACTTTTTCTTCTTAACATCCACCGATGGTGGGGTAAGGTAACGGATTTCAGATGCTGTAGCCATACGTTAAAATTTTAAGCCTCAACAGGCGTTTCGGTTTTAGGTTTATCGAACCCTTTGGTGCGACGTTTCTCGTTGTAGGCAGTTGAATGTTTATCCAATGCTACGGTAAGGAAGCGGATAATGCGCTCGTCGCGCTTAAACGCTACTTCCATTTTGGAAACAAAATCACCATCAGCCTGGAATTCAAGGAGGTGATAAAAACCCGTTGTCTTTTTCTGAATCGGGTAAGCCAATTTGCGCAATCCCCAGTTCTCTTCGTGAACCAACTTTGCGCCATTTTCGGTAAGCATGGCTTTGAACTTGCCGACCGCTTCCTTCATCTGATCATCAGACAAAACGGGAGTCATAATGAAAACGGTTTCGTACTGCTTTTGCATGGCAAATTATTTTTTAAGGAGCGCAAAATTAGGAAAATAATCTTACGCTCCAATACTATTGATTGGATATTTTTTAATGAACGACCATTAATTTCTGATTGGCCGTTCCAAAGCGCGTTTGAGCCTTCACCATATATGAGCCGGATGCCAGTGTCGACGCATCCACATAAAAGCGATTTTCGCCGGCGTAAACATTTCCTGCATGAATCGTC
>CANMGM010000207.1 GCA_947497195.1 Bacteroidota bacterium | reverse complement strand
ATCCTCAATCTGTTTGTTCATGTCGTCGATTGAGCCGATGGTGTAGAAATAATGTGGACCTTTATCGATCGAAACCGAAACCGATGGCGATTTAAGGTCGCGGTATTCGGGGCTCGATAATTTTTCCTTACGGATGGTGAGCTCGGCAAATTCGCGGTTTACTACGATAATTTCTTTTACGTCACCTTTTTCGAGTAATTGAACGAAGCGGTCGCTACTTATTTCGCGGGTGCCAGAGCCCGAGTTGTAGAAATAGCTACCAACAAAGAGTAGCATCACTACAATCCAGATCCAGTAAAAATTATTTCCTCCTGTATTTTTATTGCGCGATGGGGTAGGGAAGAGCTTCTTTCCTTTTTTTTCGCTTTTGGGTTCTTCTTGCTGATTGTTCATTCGGTGTAAGATACGTTGTGCGATGCCTTTCGATTATGCATGTTCGGGTGAAACGGTTGTGACTATGGCATCGGCCCACAAACGTTCAAGTTTATAAAAATCGCGTACGGGAGTCTGAAATACATGCACTACAACGTCTGCGTAATCAATTAAAATCCATTCACGGTTCTCAAATCCTTCACTTTTCCAGGGCGAAATGCCTGTGTTTTCTTTTACCTCATGTTCAACCGAATAGGCGATGGCATCTACCTGCGTTCCGGAGTCGGCATTGCAAATAACAAAGTAATCGCTAACGGCATGTCCTATATTTCGGAGATCAAAAATTTGGATGTTTTGTCCTTTTTTTTCTTCGATTCCATGCACGATCGAGTCGAGCATAACTTTCGTTGAATCGGTTTGGGTTGATTTTTTATTTTTTTTCATTCGCCTGTTGCGGAAATTTGTCGCGCAAATTTAGTATTTCTGCCGCTGTGAAAACGCTATTTATTGGAAGAAATCGGATTCGGCTCGACGGCGTCGACTCAACCAACAACTATGCCGCTGAAATGCTGCGTCAGGTTGGCACACCAGAGGGCACGCTTATTACGGCAAATTACCAGACCGCCGGCCGCGGACAGCGTTCAAATGCCTGGCAAAGCGAAGCAGGGAAGAATATCTTATGCACGTACATCCTAAAGCCAACCTGGATGGCTGTTGACCGTCAGTTTGCGTTGAATAAAGCTGTTGCTTTGGCCGTTCAGCGAACAATCCAATCGTTCTGTGTGCAAAAGTCCGTGTGGATTAAATGGCCGAATGATGTTTTGGTGAACGATTCCAAGGTGGCAGGTATTTTAATTGAGAATACGGTGTCGGGTGGCCAGATTGTCAGTTCGCTGGCAGGAATCGGCATGAACGTGAATCAGCAACAAATTTCAATTGACGGTAAAAAAGTAATTTCAATTGCCGATGTTTTGAAGCATTCTGTTTCGCTCGATGCTTTGCAGGATGAACTTTCGGCTCAACTGGAGGCGGTTTACCTTCGCTTACGGAATGGAAATGATAAGCCTATTGCTCAGGAATTTTCGGAGGTTTTATACAAACGTGATGTAGTATGTGTATTTGAAACAAGGGAAGGATTGCGTAATTATACCGTGCGCGGCGTTTCTGAGCAGGGACAGCTGATGGTTGAGGATGAGGCGGGTGTTCGGTATCAATTTAATCATGGCGAAGTGCATCTGATCCTTGAATGAGGATTGAATTGAAGTGAAATGGATCCAGAGTAAATACATTCGTGAAGCATTGTGAATAAAATTCACTTGACACGCAATGAGCAATTTTGTAGGAATCCTATCCCCCCTACCCTAAAGGCGAAGCTACGAAAATGCCTGCCCTTAGTCGTAAATAAACGTTTATAAACGTTTAAAACGCTTATGCCGCTTTTTCAATTGCCACGGAAATGCCGCAAATGCTCCGATTGGTCATATGCATTTTCGATTTTTCCGGATTAGTCCGGTTGCAAAGTCCACAAGCATTGTTTATTGGATTCGTGTGTCATCATGCTAATTTGTATTCCGCGTTTATTTAATACTTTCGAATCCGTTTTAAAACACTTTCGGCATGAACGAAACGCTGCTCATCAACATCAAATCGCTTTTGCAAATCCGCGATTCGGAAACTGATCTCGTAAAAGGAGCCGAAATGGCCGATTTGCCTGCATTAGAAAATGCCTGGCTGCATGTTGTGGATGGAGAAATTAAGGCCTTTGGTAGCATGGATGATTGTCCAGAGTTGAATTGTAACCGTTTCGATTGCAGTGGAAGATTTGTGTTGCCCGCCTGGTGCGATTCGCACACGCACATTGTATATGCAGGCAGTCGTGAAAGCGAGTTTGTCGATAAAATCAAAGGACTTACCTACGAAGAAATTGCCCGAAATGGAGGTGGGATTTTAAACTCAGCTGCGCGTTTGCACGATACCTCCGAAGATGATTTATACGAGCAGGCATTGAAACGTGCTCAGGAGATTATTTCGTACGGAACCGGCGCTGTAGAAATTAAAAGCGGCTACGGGCTCAACACAAACGACGAACTTAAAATGTTGCGTGTCGTGCGTCGCTTGAAAGAAACGACACCGCTCACCATAAAAGCCAGTTTCCTTGGTGCGCATGCTTTGCCGCAGCAATATAAAGCAAACCGCGAGGCATACATCCGCGAGATTACCGACGAAATGCTTCCGGCCGTTGCTGCAGAAGGCTTGGCCGATTATGTAGATGTTTTTTGCGATAAGGGATTTTTTACGGTCGATGAAACAGCGCGCATCCTCGAAAAAGCAGCCAAATACAATTTGCAACCGAAAATTCACGCCAACGAACTCGATTATTCTGGCGGAATTCAGGTTGGCGTGCAATACAATGCCTTGAGTGTTGATCATCTCGAATACACCGGGCCCGAAGAGATTGAGGTGCTTCTCAACAGCAAAACGATGCCGACTCTGCTTCCCTCAACTGCCTTTTTCCTTCGATTGAAGCAGCCTCCTGCGCGCGAAATGATTCAGGCCGGTTTGCCCGTAGCACTTGCGAGCGACTACAATCCAGGTTCTTCGCCTTCCGGAAGAATGGCTTTTATCTTAAGTCTTGCATGCATCAACCTGCGCATGCTGCCCGAAGAAACCATCAATGCAGCCACGCTGAACGGTGCCTATGCCATGGGCGTAAACCGTGATTTGGGAAGTATTACGGTTGGGAAAAAGGCCAATCTGATTGTTACAAGCGAAATTTCTTCACCGGCTTTTATTCCCTATGCTTTTGGTTCGCAGTTAATTGATAAGGTAATGCTTAATGGTAAGTGGATGTAATGGTATGAAATTCCGGAAGCGTATATCCGAGATTTTAACATATGCAGCCGTTGCATGGATACTTTATCCATTCATTGTACTTGCCTTTTTCAATTATCCCTCGTCTGACGATTATTACGATTGGATGCTAATTCAAAAGTATGGAGCATTTAAGGCTACATGGCATTATTACTTTAACTGGAGTGGCAGGTATTTTACACATCTTATTGCATTTTTGCTAAATCCGCTTCAGCTCGGCGAACGCATGGGCGGCACGTTCAGTGCTTTTCTTGGAATTGGGTTTTTAGTGCTTGATGCTTTTTTGGTTAGCCGGATTATAAAATCTACGTTTCGCATTCATCAAGGCGTTCAAACTATTTTTATCGTCTTTCTGATTGCCTTTTTTTGTTATCTGCCTTTTCCCAATGAAACGGTATTCTGGTATACCGGAATGATTGCCTATATGCCCGGAATTACAGCCTGTTTGTATTGGCTGGTGCTGCATCAGAAGGCTTCCAAAAATAAACCCGAACGAATGCTATGGTTTATATTGCCTGTTTTTGCAGGCGGAAGCGGCGAGTTGAGTTTGTGCCTAATGGGATGGTTGCTGGTGTTGAACTTCGATTTTAAATCGTTGAATCGCAACTATGCTATCCTTTTCGGCTTGTTTGCTATAGCAGCCGGATTCGAACTACTATCGCCCGGAAGTGCCGAACGCTTGCGGTATTTTACCGAAACGGCGGGCAATCCGACCCGAAATATTGAGTTTTCAGCAACGAATAGCGTTAAATGGCTTTGGCATTATTTACGCGATTGGACACGTTCAACTCCGATTTTATGTATGGCTTTGATTTGTGCTGCGGGTTTTAAATCGGATTCGAATTTCCGTGCTTCTGCAAAAGACTATTCCCTCTGGCTATTAGGATTTACTTTGCCATTTGCCATGTTTTTTATTTTTCATTTTGGAACGGGAATGACACAAGCTCCCGGCCGTTTGATCAATATCGTGTATTTATTTCTGCAGGTTTACTTGTTTATCAGCTTATTTTATATCGTTCAGCTATTCGGAAATTTTAAATTAGAAAATGGTTTTCGTCTGGTATGGATGGCTGTTCTGCTTTTTATTTTTCAGGCAAGCTATTCCAGTCGATGGCGTGGAGCACTTTCCGATTTTTCTGTGCTTAATGCGTATGCCGAATTGATGCAAAAACGATTGATCCAAACAAATCAGTTCAGTGCGCAAAGTTCCTCAGCAACGCTTAATTTGGAGCCAATCGCTCCTATTCCCTTTACCTCCTTTTTCTCCGAACTTAGTTCCGATTCAACACATTGGTATAATGAAGGGTATGCATTCTACCATACAGTAAAATCGGTTCGCTGTTCCGAAAAATGATTTAAGGTTGGAGACTCATTTTGTTGCACATGCTTTTGCAGAATGACTTAAGAATTATTTT
>CANMGM010000206.1 GCA_947497195.1 Bacteroidota bacterium | reverse complement strand
GCTGAAAGTGCCACCGAACTTGCCGGTAATTTTAATGTCGTCGAGGTAAAGCACTTCATCGGAGCGGTCAAATTGCATACGTACGCGCAGCGATATTGTGCTTCGGCCCGGTGGTACATTGTAGACAAAGGGATTCGTTAACTGAGGAATTGAGTTGCATACCACAGGGCTGCTTAAATAACTCCACGAGCAATTGTTAAAACCAGTGACCGTTGCAGCGATTGAAAATGGCGAACCATTTTCGCTTATTTCAAAAAAAATACGATCGTCGGTGTCGAAACCCGTTCCTCCTGATGCACAGAAAGTATGACTTCGGTAGGATACCGAAATTTGTACATCATAGTAACATCCAATATTCACAACCGCCATAGTCAGTTGGTTCCCATTCAAATTATCGGAACAACTTCCACCAACTGCTGAATTTATAATACAGTTAGGCGAGTTTGCTGTTCCACACGTTGTAGAACCACCGCCAATGCGCATGCTGTTTAGTCCGGTTTTGGCATAACCAATTCCATAATTCGCTGCGCCAACTGGCAGTTGCGGCAATGCGGCATTCTGAAAGGGCGCTGTATAATTCCAGGTGTCGGCGGCATTGCCTTCGAAGCTTTGGTAGGCAAGCGTTACCACTTGTGCCTGCAGGAATGAAATACCCAGACTACAAAAACAAACCAAGACACGGAACATAAACAGCTGCAAAAATCGAGTGTTAAACCTTCAGTCAGATTATGTCTTACTTAAATTTAAGTTAAAGGTTAGTGCTTATTGCGTTTTTGTTTAAAGAATTGTGTGAGTAGTTCGGCGCAATCGGTTTCAAGAATTCCACCGATTATTTCAGTGGAGGGGTGAAGAATCCGGTTTGAAAATCCTGAGATTCCCCGTTTAATGTCTTTAGCCCCGTAAACGATTCTTCCAATTTGAGTCCAGAAAGCAGCTCCTGAACACATCACGCAGGGTTCGAGGGTAACATACAAGATACATTCGTTGAGGTATTTATTGCCAAGAAACTCCGATGCAGATGTAAAAGCCTGCATCTCGGCATGTGCGGTAAAATCGCTTAATTGCTCGGTTCTGTTAAATGCCCTGGCAATGATGCGTTCTTTCCAAACAATGATGCATCCGATGGGAACTTCGTCTGCAGCAAAGGCTTTTCGCGCTTCTGTTAGCGCTTCTTTCATATACCTTTCGTCGTTTTCCACAACGCGAAATTAACCTTTATCCCTAGCTTTGAAATGCATTCTGCTGCGATTTTTACGATCTTCGGCAGCAAGTTCTACGATTTTTAAATTTGTCGCATGAGAATAGTCCGCAACCTGATTTGGATTTTCTTGCTGTTGCTATTAAGCGCAGCCAGCATTCATGCTCAGGAAAAACCCAAAAGCAGAAAACAGCAGCAGAAAGAACTTCGCAAAAAGAAGGAGCTTGAGATAAAGAAAAAAAAGGAAGCCGAAAAAGAGTTGAAAAAGAGGCACTTAGGCATTCAGGATAAGGCCACTAAAAAGCGCATGAAAAAGGCAAAGAAGAAATCAGACAAATTAAATCGCAGCAAACGCAGACGCCGGTTCAGCTAATTTTTTCCGATACCTCAATCAATTTGTCTTTTTACTTGCGAACTTTCAGCTGCAAATTTGCCTTATGCTTTGAAAAGAAATTAAGTCTGACGGCAATGTATGGTGCGGAAATCAGCCCGAATTTATTTTATGGCTCTTATTATGAGTTCATTATCATTTTTTTAAGAAAATTTAATACCCGAATGATTCAATTTCTATCTTAGCAACCTTGAAAAAATAGTGTACTTTCTAACATCATATTCTATGGTAAGACGCATTTACCTAAGCATTCTCGGAGTTCTAACATTTTCTGCTGCGGCATTTTCGCAGGCTGGTGCCGGAACTTTGAAGGGAACCATTAAAGATTCAAAAACGGGAGAGCCTATTCCTTTCGCTAACATTGTTGTTGAAAGTGGAGGTATTCAGGCCGGAGCTGGTCAGTCTAATTTTAACGGTGAATACCAGATTAAGCCAATTAATCCCGGTTCGTACGAGGTAAAAACTACCTATGTTGGGTATAAGCCAATTAAAACGACTGGTGTAGTAATTTCTGCCGGAAAAATAACCACAGTAGATGTTAAGTTGGAAAGTTCGGTTGTCGAAATTAAAACCTTCGAGGTTGTTGAATACGACGTTCCGCTTATCGACGACTACCAGGGTAAAACGGTAACCAAAGAAGAAATCTACGCACTTCCAACCCGAAATGTGCAGTCTGTTGCTGCTACAACAGCTGGTGTAACCCAGTCGGACGAAGGTGATGGGATTAACGTTCGTGGTTCGCGCGAGGATGCAACCTTCTATTTTGTGGATGGCATTAAAGTTCGCGGATCTACAACCATTCCACAACAAGGCATTGAGCAAATCCAGATTATCACAGGCGGTGTACCGGCTATGTATGGTGATGCAACCGGCGGGGTAATCAGCATTACTACACGCGGTCCTTCACCTCAATTTAACGGAGGTGTTGAATTGGTTCGTTCGGTGGATGGATTTGGATATAACCTATTGGGGCTTAATGTAACCGGACCTATCGCATCACGCACAAAAGCCGATGGAACGAAACAACCTTACATTGGTTTCTTCCTTGCGGGCGAACTTTCGCGTGAAGCCGATCGCGACCCATCCGCAGTAGGCATCACACGTCTTAAAAAAGACAAACTTGCCGAGATTGCCGAGAATCCACTTCGCCGGGCTCCACTCGGTGTAGGTAACGTACAAAACGCGCAATTTGTGCGAGCCAGTGATTTTGAAAATGTTAAGCGTAAAGAAAACTTTAGCGCCGATCGTGTTAGCCTTGCAGGTAAAATCGATTTCCGTCTGGGCGAATCTTCAAACCTAACTATTGGTGGTACGTGGGATTATTTCAACCGAAATGAGTTTATCTACACGTACTCGATGTTCAATGCCGAGAATAATCCACGTCGTATCGACAATACATATCGTGGATACGTGAAATTCACACAACGTTTTGGAGGAAATTCTGCCGAACAGGAGAAATCTGCAAGCAACTTCAAAAACTTCTATTACACTGTTCAGGCCGATTATACCAGCGAAGAAATTCAACGATACAACGACCGCCATCGTGAAAACTTCTTTAACTATGGCTATGTCGGTAAATTCCAGACTTACAAAATTCCTTCGTATGGATTTGGTATCGATACCATTGGAGGAAATGCATTACTCGGCTTCCTGCAAAATGGTTTCCGCGATACCTTGTTTTCTTTCCAGCCGGGAGATCTAAATCCCTTAACAACGAATTACACCGAGCAGTATTATAATCAGAATGCCGGATTTACAGATGGTAACTTCGAAAACTTCTCGCAGGTTATTCAAAATGGTGGTTTGTTGAATGGCGATAATGCAGATGCTGTTTATTCACTTTACTACAATACGGGTTACAATTGGGATGGATGGCAGAAGAATAACAACGAGCAAATTCGTATTGTTGGTTCTGCTTCGGGCGATATCAAAGGACATGAAATTGCGTTTGGTCTTGAGGTCGAGCAACGCACAGACAGAAGTTACTTTATCGGGCCCAACAGACTTTGGTCGGTTATGCGTCAGTTAACTAACCGACACATCGACCAACTTGATCTTGCAAATCCAGTTCCGGTGTTCAATTCGGGTGGCGCATTCAACGATACAATCAATTACAATCGTTTATATAACGGAGATATTCAGGCTTCTTTTGACCGAAACCTGCGCGAAAAGCTTGGGTTGTCTGCAACAGGAACGGATTGGATTGATATCGACAATTTAGATCCAAGCACTTTTTCGATCGATATGTTCAGTGCCGATGAGTTGTTAAATGGCGGTGGTGGTGCATCATTGATTTCATATTATGGTTACGATGCATACGGGAACAAAATTAAAGGTCGCCGTACTTTTGATCAATTCTTAAACGATAAGTCTGAAGACGGGCGTGATTTCCTTCGTGAAGTCGGAGCATTCTCTCCTCTGTATTATGCTTTCTACCTGCAGGATAAATTTGCATTCCGCGACCTTATCTTTAACGTAGGTGTGCGTGTAGACCGCTTCGATGCAAACCAGCCTGTACTTACCGACAAATACTCACTTTACGAAACACGTAAAGCAGGCGAGTACAATTATTCAGGAGATGTTACGCGTCCTTCCAATATTGGCGATGATTATGTGGTATATGTTCGCGATATTAAAAACACGAACCTTGGTGATGTGAACAACATTGTAGGATACCGCAATGGAGATCGTTGGTATAATGCAACCGGAACAGAAGTAGCCGATCCGATCGTTATAGCCCAAGCATCAAACACAGGCCGTGCAACACCTGCTTTACTTGATCCGGAATCGACAGAAATTCGTACCGGAGCATTCCGTGATTACAAACCGCAGTGGAACGTAATGCCGCGTATTGCATTCCAGTTCCCTATTTCGGATGTAGCTCAGTTCTTTGCACACTACGATGTGCTTACTCAACGTCCTACCGACGGAATTCGTTTCGATCCACTTGAATATTTCTTTATTGCTAATAACATCGGTGCTACTGTTAACAATCCCGATCTTAAGCCACAAAGAACGATCGACTACGAAGTTGGTTTCAAGCAGGCACTTAACACAAGTTCAGCTTTAACAATCAGTGCATTCTACCGCGAGTTGC
>CANMGM010000205.1 GCA_947497195.1 Bacteroidota bacterium | reverse complement strand
TTCCGGTTCGACGAGCGCGGTAGAGTCGCTTACCTGTTCGATTGGTGTGTTGCCTTGGAATGAATACGTGTAGACGCCATTGCCCCCAAAAGGGAATCCGAAAAGCAATGCCTCTGAATTGTTGGCACAAACCGTTGTATCTGAAGTTGTAATCGATACCGGCAAGTATTGTGGCACGTTAACCGCAACGGTATCAGTTATGGATATATCACATGCGTCGGTTACTGTATAACTATACAAAACCGAGTCGATTGCTGTAACCTCTATGGTGTCGGTAGTTTCTCCGTTGCTCCAATCAAATGTAAACGGACTTAATCCGTTTTCTGTTACGGTGTAAATATTTATAGTATCTCCCGAACAAATCTCAACTTCACTAAACAACGAGGTAAGGGTGTCGTATTCCATTGTAATTGTTGTCGAATCGGCAAACAAGCCATTGGGACAATTCAGTGAGTCGGTTACGATAACAGCATAGGTTGCCGTTGAGGTTATAGATGTATCAAAGGATGCATTTGTGTTTCCGGTATTCCACGTAAACGAATACGGCGCATAGCCTCCACTTGGCGATGATGTTATGGTGTAGACATCATCGGGGCAAGCGAGTGTAACATCTTCAAGGCCCGGATCGATGATGTACGGGTCTCTGATTTTCAGTACCTGATTTACCCCAACGTCTTGTCCACATTCGTTTATAATGGTAAATGAGATGATAATGTCTTCATACCCATCTACTCCCTCAGAAATGCCATCAATAGCTGGAATTAATTCGAAATACAAGGAATCCTGACCGGGTAGAAAAATGAGCGTATCGGGCATCCCGGTATAATCTGTACCAAATGTTGCCGAGCCTGCATATTGCAAAGGAATAATAAGTGTATCCTCTGAAATGTTGCGTTTGAAAACAATTTCGCCATTCAGGCAACCCTCGATAAATGAAGAATCGGGTAGCAAATTGGCGATGTTGATATCGGGCACCGAAGAACTAAATGATTCTGCCTCCAGAAAAACCCATGAATCCAAACTTGTATCAGAACCATTGGCAATAACAAGTTTAATGTGATAAACTTCTCCGCATTGAACATTGGCCTGCGCTGTAAGCACTGTTGTAAATCCATACGGATTAAAATTTGTACTTGAGCTATTATCCACAAAGTAAATTTGATTATTCAATCCTCCAGGTGGACAATAACTTCCCCCATCGCTGATTCCATCGTTAATGGTATTCATACTTACAGGAAGTGCTGGATTTGTATTTGGAACGATTGCAATATTTGCCGAATTATTCGAATAAGGTCCCGATATTCCTGGTCCTGAAATGAAAAAGCCGAATACATCAAAAAACTGGGAACAAACATATGTGGTATATTCCTCAGAAGCGAATATGTAATTAAATGCAACGGAATCTCCAGCCGGTATAAAATCAAACTCAATTACCGAAACATTATTTGTTGCTGCAGGCACATTAAAACTTGATATAATTGCATCCAAATCTGCATCATTTGATAGGCCTCCATTAGAAGTAGAACTTCCAGTCACGGCTGAAGCACCTATAAATCCGAAACCATTGGGATCTGATTGGGTAACTAAATCGCCCGTTGTCATTACAACACCTGTCGAAATGCCAAGATTAACGGTATTTCCTCCCACAAAGCGACCAATTTGCGTTGAGTTACCTCCAGAAGTGATATTCGAAACCTGAATGCCACCACCAACCAGGACATCCTGCACCAATTCTGTAGCGGTGGCCTGCGTAAGAGTTACTTGCGCATTCAGCGATGTGGCGCATAAAACAACGAATAATAGCCCAACAGAAACTTTCGAAAAAATGTACATGCGTTTAATTTAAGGAAGGCTAAAATAGTGATTCATTATGAATTACCAATTTGTTTGGCAGATAATACCGAATGGAACTCATAATTGAACTCATAATTTAGTAATCCACCCAAAAGGGTCGTCTTCACCTCCCGATTTCAAATTGTTTAAAAACAAGGATGCCCGCGTCGAAAAGCTGCTGGCATCAACTGGCGGCACGGTGTAATCTACGCCTTCCTCTGCAATTACCGAAATAGTCGCAATGTTCGCCGCCGTTCCGGTACCAAAGGCCTCCGTAAGTTTTCCGTTACGCAATGCCTCCACAACCTCACTTACATACACATCACGCTCCTCGACAGGCATGCCCCAGTATCGAGCAATTTCAATTACCGAATCGCGCGTAACTCCCGCAAGTTTGCTGGCACTTAACGAGGGAGTTACCAGCACTCCATCTATAACGAACATTAGGTTCATCGTTCCCGATTCTTCCACTTTGGTATTGGTAGCAGCATCGGTCCAGATTACCTGATCGTAACCGGCGGCCTTTGCCAATTGTGTAGGGTAAAGTGCACCGGCATAATTTCCGGCCGCCTTTGCATAGCCTGTTCCCGAGCGGCTGGCACGCGAATACGTTTTTTCGATACGAACTTTCAAGTCGTGGCTGTAATACGGCCCAGATGGACAAGTCAAAATCAGAAATTTATACTGTTCAGAGGGATGCACGCCAATAACAGGATCGGTAGCGAAATAAACCGGACGAATGTAAAGCGAATTGCCTTCTCCTGGAGGAACCCATTTGGCATCACGCTTTACCAATTCCTGAAGCCCGTCCATAAAAATATCGCGCGGTATTTCAGGCATATTCAAACGAATTGCCGAATTGCACATCCGTTTCCAGTTTTCGATTGGTCGAAACAAAAGGATCGAGCCCGATTCCGAACGGTAGGCCTTTAATCCTTCAAAAATAGACTGCCCATAATGAATCACTGCCGATGAAGGGTCGAGCATCAAGGGCGCATACGGCTCAATTCCGGCGTTTGTCCATTGTCGGCCATCGAAATCGGCAACAAACATATGATCTGAAAAGACGCGGCCAAATGGCAGATTGTTGAAATCGACAGATTCGAGACGCGAATGCTGAACGGGTTTTACTGGGAATGGCATGGTTTGTTTTGGGATGGTAAAGCTAAACAATCCCGATAAAACAAGCAGCATTTCGATGCAAAGACCGAATAATCCTTTATTTTTGAGGCGATGTTCAGGCTCATCCTGCTCCTTTTTTCGACTATCTATCTTTGCACGAATGCGCAAACTGCCCACGCACAATCGGGTAGAAAAATCCGTATCGTAAATGCAAACTCACTCGAATACAGCGAGCGCATGCCCGATGCGCGCAGGTTAATTGGCAATGTGGCATTTGAACACCAGGGCAGCATGCTCTATTGCGATTCGGCCTATTTCTACGAAAGTTCAGAACGCATGGACGCCTTTTCGAACGTGCGTATTGTGAACGAATCGGTTACCATTACCGGAAATAAGTTGGAGTACGATGGCAAAACAAAAATGGCCAACGTAATCGGTAACGTAAAGCTACGCGATGGTTCGAGCACCCTTTCGACCTCACAATTGCAATACGACATGAGCAGCCGCAAGGCAACCTATACCACAGGCGGAACCATCATCAATAACAAGGATAAGAATACACTTACTAGTGTTTACGGACAATACAGACCCGACAAGAAATTGTTTTACTTTCGAAATAATGTAAAACTGGTTTCGAAAGAATACACCATGACCGGCGATAGCTTGCAATACAATACGGTGAGCGAGTCGGCAATTTTCACGGGCCCAACGTGGATTCGCTCAGAAGCCAACACCATTTACTGCGAAAACGGATTTTACGATACCCGAAACGACCTTAGCGAATTTGGACGCAGTGCTCGTATCATAAGCAAAGGACAGGAAGTAAGTGGTGATAAAATCTTCTACGATCGAAAAAAGAAACTTGGACGCGTGCGGCAGAATGCAGTAATCCGCGACTCGGCGAATCAACTCGTACTTACCGGAAATTATGCAGATTATTTCGAAGCCAACGAACGCATCCTGATGACCGACCGCGCGGCGATGGAGAAAATCTTTGGCAAGGATACGCTCTATGTGCATGGCGATACGCTGCTTTCGATTACCGACACGCTGATAAAGAAACGCACGTTTTTCGCCTTTCACCATGTGCGCTTTTTCAAACGCGATTTTCAGGGCAAGTGCGATTCGCTTACCTACAACGAAACCGATTCGCTGATGCGCCTCTTCGGAAGGCCGGTATTGTGGAATGAGAAAAATCAGCTGTTGGGCGACAGTGTGCGCATCCAGCTTGCCAACGATGAGCTCGAAACCTTGTATTTGCGGCACAATGCCTTCATCATTTCAGAAGTCGATACGGTGCATTACAACCAGATAAAAGGAAAAGACATCACCGGGCATTTCATCAATTCGGAACTGCGCAAGGTAAATGTGCGCGGAAACGGACAATCGGTGTATTATGCCGAAGATGATAAGGGGCGCTACATTGGCATCAACAAGGCCGATTGCAGCGACATGGTTATCTTTCTCGATTCGAACGAAGTTAGCCGAATTACTTTTCTAAAAAAACCAAATGCTGAGCTCCTTCCATTGGAGAAAGCCAATCCCGACGAATTGAAATTGAAGAATTTCAGATGGTACGGCGCGTTGCGACCTAAAACGAAAGACGATATTTTCCTTCGTCCGGCCGAACCCGAAGAACCCAAAAAGAAAAGGAAACGATAATTAATGGATTTGAAAAATATGGAGTGCACACTCAATATTTTTGCATTGTGCAAGGTTTAAGCATTTCGTTTTTC
>CANMGM010000204.1 GCA_947497195.1 Bacteroidota bacterium | reverse complement strand
TTCAAAAGTACTTCCGCCGTCGTTGCTTACCACAAACTTGTTCTGCGGGTTGGTAATGTTGAGGTACGAATATGCAATCCCAACTTTAACCTGATTACCCGAGCGCCACACTGTAATGTTTCCATAAACTGGCTGCCCGCCGGTTATGGATGTATCCTCAATAAATATTGGAGAAGTCCAGTTTATTCCATCGGAACTTTTACGGAAACGGATTTTATTGCCTCCGTAATAGCACTGATAAAACATGCCCTCAAAGGATGTTGTATGGTCCATTCCGGTTGAATAAACCGAAACGCCTCCTTCGGAAAGGGGTATATATTTTTCAGCAGATGTATCGACAATTCCGCTTGCATTTAGGTACAAAACTCTTGATGCAACTGTTGATTGAATGTCTTGCGCATACAGGGAACCAACTAATCCCGAAAGAATAATGGCGACAATAAGTTTTTTCATAGCACATGTTTTTAGTGATGTAAAATTAGTGTGCTCGATAAACGTAGTAAATCACTAATTCTAGTGATGCTTTTCAATTGCTTATTGTCCAATCACCTTGCTCTTCGTTGGCCTTGCTGGCTTCCCGTCTTGCGGCCATTCGGGTTCGGTATCTAAATCGATGGCTTCATCCGGAATTTTCTCCAACACAATTGCATGTTGCCATTGGTAAGCCGAATATTTCAACTGCTTCAGAAAAAACCGAACTTGTTCTTCCGGGCTTTCGAATTGTCCTTTGTCGTACCGACTGAAAAATTCGTTGAAACAATGCTTGATGATCGGTAGCCAATGCGGATCTGAAAATCCTAAATCCTGATCTTGCATCATTTCTTCGGCAGATGCATAGCCGCATTTACACCAATTTGTAGCGCTGTAGTATGCCTTTGCAGCTTCTAGATTATCGCCAAAATTTGGCCAAATGTTGTTGCTTCGAAAGCAGGACTGACAAGTTCTCGGGAATCCCATGATTTTATACTTTAATCGTCGCGACGCCCCGAAAGAAGCGAAACGTAATATAAAAGTGTTGCCACCGAACCAATTGCCGCAACCACATACGTCATAGCCGCCCAGTTAAGCGCATCCTTGGCTTTGTCATGCTCCGGTCCGTATGTTAATCCGGTGCTGTCCATCCACTTCAATGCGCGGCGCGAGGCATCAAATTCTACCGGAAGAGTAATCAAACTAAACAAGGTAGTGAGCGCAAACAGCCCGATTCCAATCATAAGCAGGGCGGGGAAGGTCTGTAACAAAAGCACACCGGCGAGTAATATCCACTGAACAAAGGAACTCGAAAATTGCACAACCGGAACGAGTGCCGAACGCATATTGAGCCAGGCATATGCGCGGGCATGTTGCACAGCATGACCGCATTCGTGCGCGGCAACTGCGGCGGCTGCTACACTGCGGGTGTTGTAAACCTCCGGACTTAAATTCACGGTTTTTTCGAGGGGATTGTAATGGTCGCTCAGAAAGCCCTCTACAGAAATCACTTTAACGTCATAAATTCCATTATCGCGCAGCATTTTTTCGGCTACCTCGCGTCCGTTCATGCCGGCCGACAAGCCAATCTCGCTGTATTCTTTAAACTTACTTTTTAGGCGGTACGACACAAACCAACTGGCGGCCATCACCAAAATCATGATTAAATAAATTCCGGGCATTGTTTAAGTTTTTAGTTGAATCGTGCTTTTCAAAATATGTTCCCTGAATAAAATTCGGTAATTATTGGCAGAAAGCATGACAAATTTTGCTTCGGGATACAAAAAACCTGAAACCTAATTTTCGGGCATCACGTAATTCACCTTGCAATAACCTCTATATATCCTCAAAAGCGTCTGGCATTCGTTGGGCGCTTTTGTGTTTTTGGTATGTTTAGACCATGCAAAATAGGGCTTGGGCTATAATTCTGAATCCACACGCCAAAGGCGGAAAGGCCATTAAAATTGCCCAAAAACTTTTTGAGCAGCTCGATGCATTGAAAATTGCATTTGCGATTTACGAAACAAAAGGTCCGGGAGGCGGTGAGGATTGCGCGCGCCAATGCATCGACGATGGGTATACGCATATTCTTGTTGCCGGTGGAGATGGCAGTGTTTACGATGTGTTGAATGGAATGCTGTCGCACCCCGCTTACAATACAGACTCCTACAAACTCGCCGTTTTTCCGATAGGAACGGGCAACGACTTTGCGCGTATCACTAAGGCGCCGGCCGATCCCTTGCACTTTGCCGAATTGCTGGGTAACATGAATTTCAGATGTTTTGACGTGGGACAAATCATCAGGGAGAATCAGCCGGTACGTTATTTTATAAACGTTGCCGGATTAGGCTTCGACGCCCAGGTGGCCGCGTATGCCAACGACCTGAAGAAAAAAGGCTACTCGGGACCAACCACTTATGTGTTTGCCTTGATTTCGACCTTGTTTCGTTACAGCGAGGCCGATTGTACGATTCGCATCGACGAGGCCGAAGCGATTCGTATGCCTGTGTTTACGGTTCTTGCCGGGAATGGCACCCATGCGGGCAACGGCATGTGCCTGGCACCTGATGCCGATCCTACGGATGGTTATTTCCACATTACCTGTGTGGGGAAGATTTCGCGTTTAAAAGTAGTGCTCAATGTGCACCGCATATTTGCGGGAACCTTCAAGCATTTCAAAGAAGTGAAGATTTATAAGGCGCGCACGTTGAGAATTATTCCGCACAATAAAGTGGCCATACAGGCCGACGGCGAACTGCTCGAAACAGGCGTTGTGGAGTTTAGGGTTTTAGCAGCGGTGGTTAAACTGTTGGTGGCTTAGTTCAAAGCGTCCGATTTATTGGCTGTTATTTTCTCAGTGCCCCCTCGAAACTTGTGTTGCGAAATTTCGCCAGTACCATAATTCATCAAAAAATGTATTTTTGCCCGTTTCTTTGCGTTATCTTAACACTCTGAAACCGAAAACTTAACTTACGCTGCGCATGAATGTAGTTGCCGGAATTGATATTGGCGGAACCAATACCGCTTGTGGACTCGTTACCGATCAAGGAGAAGTGTTGAGTAAAGAGATTCTTCCAACCCGCTCGTTTACCGATGCCGATAGCCTTGTGAAAGCTGTTTCGGCATGCATACGTCAACAAATAAAAGATCATCCCGAAACACTTCTTCAAGGTATTGGAATCGGCGCACCGAATGCCAATCCGTATACCGGAACCGTTGATTATGCTCCAAACCTAAGCTGGAAAGGCATAGTTCCGCTTAAGAAAATGTTTGAGGAGGAATTAAATCTCCCTACATTCATTACCAACGATGCAAAGGCTGCTGCCTTGGGCGAATTTCGTTTTGGCGCTGCCCGCGGATTATCTGACTTCCTAGTAATAACGCTCGGTACTGGACTGGGAAGTGGCCTGTTTGCCAATGGCCAAATCGTTTACGGTCACGATGGTTTTGCCGGCGAACTCGGTCACGTTATTGTTGAATCTAACGGGCGCATGTGCGGCTGCGAACGTAAAGGTTGCCTCGAAACCTATTGTTCGGCAACGGGAATTGTTCGAACCTATAAGGAATTAAATCCTCAGGCCCCCGAAAACATCGACTCGAAAGAAATTACTCGCCGTGCACTCGATGGTGAAGAGGCTGCTCGTGAAGCCTACCGTAAAACAGGCGAAATGCTCGGTTTTGCACTGGCCAATTTTACTGCGGTGAGTTCGCCATCCACCATTATTTTATTTGGTGGGCTCGTAAAAGCCGGCGAATTGCTCCTCAAACCGGTGCGCGAATCGTTCGAGGCGAATTTATTGCCCATTTATCGAGGTAAAATATCCATAAAAATTTCAGAACTTCACGAAAGCGATGCAGCACTTTTGGGTGCCGGCTCGCTCTTGTTTGAAAACTGATTTTCTGTGAAAAACCTATTCCTCATTGCCTCCCTATTGCTTTGGATGGCCGCTTCTGCGCAATTGAACGTTCTCCCAGAACCACGACAGACCGTTGCGTTGGCTGAACCAGTTTCGCTTGCTGGAAGAACGCTGAATATCGTTCCCCAACCACGCCAGTATGTTGCATTGGACGAACAAATTTCGCTTGCAGGGGCGAAAGTAATTCCTTCTGACCCCGCCAAACTACGCTTCGAAGCCGCATATCTTCAGATTGAGATGCAGCAGCTGGCTTCAAGTTTAGGCCGGGGAAATGATTTCATTGTTGCCCGAGCTATCGAAACCATTTCACTCGATTTGTTTCAACCCGACACACTACTGCCGGCGGGTTGGTACAGCATCAGGCTGGCCGACAAGTCACTGCACATTGCCGCCACCGAAAAATCGGGGATCTTTTATGGTATTCAAACCCTTTTGCAATCCATTAAGCCAAGTCTTGGAGCCGATTTAATCGCGCCTGAATTTCAAATTTCGGGCGATTATCCCCAATTCTCCTGGCGCGGCATGCACCTCGATGTGAGCCGCCACTTTTTTCCGGTCGATTTTATTTTTCGCTACATCGACTTACTCGCCATACACAAGATGAATGTGTTTCATTGGCATCTTACCGACGATCAGGGCTGGCGCATCGAAATCAAGAAATTTCCAAAACTCACCGAAACCGGAGCTTACCGCAATGGAAGCATGATTGGACACTACAACGAAAACCGTTTCGACTCGCTGCGTTATGGCGGCTTCTACACGCAGGACGAAATTCGTCAGGTGGTGCAATACGCGGCACAACGCCACATTACCGTTG